>JABJKH010000094.1 GCA_018660465.1 Rhodospirillaceae bacterium | reverse complement strand
GATTGACACATTGATCCGCCAACGTCCTCCAACGCCATTATGCAGAGGGCTTGGACCCTACTGCGGAGAGAACAGTGAACCCGACAGGTACATAACGGAGAGCTTGACATCAACACCCGAGTTAGAGAACAGCCTGGACCCTAAGCGGACGACAGCACCAAATAATTGTTCGTTTACCCCAAGTAGGTGCGCCGCCCTTCGTCGCGAAGCCACAGGCGTTCCAATCGGCGCCTGGGCTTAGACGGATCGTCGTGATACCCGGAGCGTGCATGCCCTGTTTCCCGGTTGTTGGCGATTTCGATTTGGCCACGCTCTAGGCTAAACTCGAGCCAATTTTTGGGGTCCTCCACGACACTGGTGAGAACGTCCAAGGCCTTTTGTCCTTTTTCATCCAAGGATTCGCCCTTCACTGCATATCCCGAACGTACGAGGGAATTACCCAAGCGGACTTTGAGAACGTCGTCGAAACTGAATATGGGCTGCGAGATGGTGAGCGGCTCGCCTTCCGGGTGTTCCTTCTGACGGTCGAAGTAGAAGGGATCGAACAAGCGTTCGAGGACCTCTGGGTGGTTGTCGACGAGATCATTGTGGACACTGGTCAGGCTGACAACCCGGCTAACGCCACCGCCGTCAATGGCGGGGTGGACGCAAAGCAGTGTCACAAAATCGGGCGGCATACCGTTGAAGCAATTATCGTTGTGGAAATTCTGTTCCATATTCGTCGTTGCCGGACGGACGCCGCTGCCCGGCTCAAACTGGCGACCAGTATCTTCGACCGGAAAGACAAAAACACCGTCCAGTGTTTGCGCGACCGGCCGTGACATGAGCGACATGAGAACCCAGTAGACCTTTACAGCCGCATCGTCGCTGATGTCGTCCATCGGTAAGCGGTCGATGAGGGCAAATCGAGGCCCCTTGCGCGAGGCATATTCGACCTTTTTCATGAATTGACGGATCGCCGGGATATCAAAATCGTCCGGGGTGATGGCTTCGACGATGATCGGATTGCGCTCGAAGAAATGCGCAAGGTCCAATATTTCGGCCAAGGCGTCATCGGGAATAGCGAACAGGTAATCGTCGGACGTAATGGTGTCGACCGTCCACGAACTTGGATCGTCGAAATGGTGGGCCGGGGGAGAAGTGAGTGCGGTCATCGAACAACAAGCTCCAAAATGTGAAGAACTGATATTTAGGCTACTGGTGCTCCTGCAACAGTTATTTAGTGCAGTTTACGAAGCAACCGCAGGCAACTCGGCTTCGTGCAATTCCAACTGCTCATAGAAATTTTTGATATAGAGCGCATGTGCCCCAGCGTGGCGTTTGGTTTCCTCTGGTCCTAAGTCTACTTTTGGGCGCGACTGAAAGTCAAAGTTCCCATGCTCGTCACGGCCACGAACGAGAGATGCGGGCATACGGACTGAGCCGACATTGTGCGTCCGCGTGGAGATATAACTGAGCGCGAGACCAATGCGCGGGCGGTCCGAATTGTTGGGACCGGACTGATGAAGTGTACACGTATGGTGCAGGGAAAATTGGCCCGGTTTCAACAAGCCTATTTCGGTATCAGATTTATCAAACCATTCCACAGTAATTTGGCCCGCCGTGTTAACGCTGTTTGGAATGACGTTACTTTTTTGCAAGAGCTGTCCCCTGATGTGGCTTCCCTTCGCGAACTCAATGGGACCGCTTTCCATATCGACATCAGACAACGCCACCCAAGCGGTCACATGATCATGAGGCCGAAGTCCAAAGTATGTGGAATCCTGATGCCATGCGGTAATGCCGTCCGACTTAGGTTCTTTGATGAAAATACGGCAGGTATAGAGGACGATATTAGGTCCTAATAGACTTTCGATAACATCTAATATTGCCGGGTGATGAACCAATTCGTCGGCCCAGCGGTACAGAAGGTGCAGGTTGTGGGAGTACTTTTTATCAACTCGCGTCAAGGGGCCACCGAGGTGCTCCTCCGTTATTGATAGTCCTTCCCGGTATCGGGCGACCTCGTCCTCAGTCAAAGCGTCGAGCGGATAGTAATACCCATCTGCGCGGTACCTGTTAATTTGCTCCTTCGTCAAGCCAGCCATCACCATACCCATTGCTATTTAAAGAATCCCGGGCACATACCGGGGAGGGCAGGTTAACCAACCTGCGCCCGGCCATCTTTGACCTAAATCAAGTTTTCCGTATATGTCCGGTTTTGGCTAAAAACGGACTCTATCATAGCACCCTAAAAACGTCTGCTTTTCTACGGTTAGCAGAAGTCGAAAACTCAAAATCCAATTTTTTAGATTTGATGTCTGCTTGTAGTGGGTGAAGCGGAAGTCATTCGAGGTCTGTAATTTAGTCTGCTGGCAACCCAAAGCGGACAATTGGTCGAAATAGCAATGTATTCAGGCCCAACGCCGCCTCAATCTTAAAGAGAAATTACTCATGAAACCGCTTTAGACGGCTAGTTCCCTGTGATAGCGTCTGCGACAGACCTAATATTAGTCACTCGGGAGATTAAATCTTTTGGAAACAGTTGGCGCGTCACTTCATGAGCTACCGTGGTTTCTTGCCTATATGGGCACAGCCGTGGCTCTGACTTTGGTTTACGTGGTCGTTTACATGTGGGTTACACCGCATGATGAGATCGGCTTGATTCGGGAGAATAATGCGGCGGCTGCGACAGCGTTCGGAGGAAGTTTGCTTGGTTTCTGTTTGCCGCTTGCGAGTGCAATTACGAATTCTGCTTCGTTGGCAGATTGCGCTATATGGGGTGGAGTTGCGTTGATCGTTCAAATTGTGATTTTCTTTTTTGTGCGTATCCCTGTTCCTAAGATTTCAGAACGAATTGAGAAAAATGAAATTGCCAGCGGTGTCTGGCTAGGTGGGGCGTCATTGGCCGGTGGTCTATTAAACGCTGCGTCGATGACGAGCTAATCAGGTTGGAGAGAATAAGATGAAACGCCGAAGTTCAATTTCTGTTGGTTTGATGATGAGCGTGAGCTTGATCGCCTTGTCCGCATGCGAAGAACCAAGAGTCGATGCGTCGGTCTACGAAAGTGTAGAGCAGTGTAAGCGAGATCCGTTGGGAAACCCTGATCAGTGCGAAAGTAATTTCAAAGAAGCGAAGGCTCAACACGCTGCCGTTGCACCAAAATATGCTACGAAAGAAGATTGCGTTGCAGATTTTGGCGCCGAGAAGTGTGAAAAAGCACCATATCAAACTTCCACCGGTGGTTCTGTATTTATGCCATTAATGGCGGGATACATGATGGGATCGCTTCTTGGCGGTCGGAGAATGGGCGCGCAGCCGCTTTATCGCTCAACCTCCAGCCCTGGTACATTCCGGACAGCCGACAATAAAAGTGCCGGATCAAAGACGGGACGAACCCAAGTCGCGAGATCAGCCACCAGCAAGCCTTCCGTAAAAAGCACAACGATGAGACGGGGCGGGTTTGGGTCTTCCGGGCGCCGGTTTGGATCAGCGGCGACGTGATTAAACCTATCACGTTTACAATCTCTTAGATTCAATGTTGCGTATTCCTGTAAACGAGCGACCGGACCTCAGGCGTGCGGCCTCAGAGCACGGCCTGGAATATAGCGCCAACGACGGCATCACGGGTTGGGATGAAAGCGCCTACTACCAATTTTGCATGCGCGAGATTGACGAGGATTTAAAAGCACCTGCCGAAGAACTTGAAGGTATGTGCATGGAGGTTGTGGACCGTGCCATAACCGATGAGCAGGTTTTACAACGCCTAGGCATTCCGGAACATTTTTGGGACTACATCGCGAACAGCTGGCGCTCGAGCGAAAGAAACTTATATGGGCGAATGGACCTCTCATATTCCGGAAAAGGCCCGGCGAAACTCTTGGAATATAATGCCGACACACCAACGGCGCTTTATGAAACTGCGGTGTTTCAATGGGAATGGTTTGAACAAGCCACGGAGTTGGGGCTAATCCCAGAAGGCGGTGACCAATTAAATGATGTTCACGAAAGCATCGTCCAAGCTTTCCCATTTTTGGGAATCAACGAGTTAGCTCACTTCGCGTGCAATTACGATATTGAGGATGATAAAGGGACACTCCAATACCTAGAAGAATGTGCGCAAGAGGTGGGGTTGGAAACATGCTTTCTCGCGATGGAAGAGATTGGTCTAAACGACCACGGGCAACTTACTGATCTAGAGGACCGGGCCATTCGAACATTGATAAAGTTATATCCCTGGGAATGGATTATGGCGGAAGAATTTGGCTCGCAGGTGCCGACGAGCGGTGTTCGGTTTATCGAACCACCTTGGAAGGCTATCCTATCTAACAAAGGTCTAATGCCTTTGTTATGGGGGATGTTCGAAGGCCATCCCAATTTACTACCGGCTTATTTCGAAGATGATCCAGCCGCTGCCGAACTTGTCGGTACCGGCAGCTATGTCCGTAAACCAATGCTCTCTCGTCAAGGGGCGAATATTGAGATCGTTAAGAATGGTCAAACCCACTATAAAAGTGATGGGCCGTACAGCGAAGACGCGCACATTATCCAGGGCTTTCAGCCCTTGCCCGAATTTGAGGGGTGTTATCCGCTTGTTGGGTGCTGGCTGGTTGCGAGCAAAGCCGTTGGATTGTGTATACGGGAGGATAAAACGTTGGTCACGAGTAAGGACTCTCAGTTTGTTCCTCATATTATCTTGGACTGAATGCCGCAAAGCATAGGGAGCTCTAAACGACAATGAATGTCGAAGATAATTCAGCCGATAACGTTCCAGGATTGATGCCAGGCAAATATGGCATTGAGCTGATCCTCGATCTACATGGTTGTGATGACTCCAAATTCACCCGCGATAGCATTACTGAATATTTTGAACGTTTGTGTGTGCTCATCGATATGCAACGTGAAGACCTTCATTTTTGGGACGACGAAGGTGTTCCTGAAAAAGACAAACAAACGTCTCCTCATACGCAGGGTACATCAGCAGTCCAATTCATCCTCACCAGTTCGATTGTCATCCATACGCTTGATCAATTAGGAGCGGTTTATATCAACATTTTTTCGTGCAAAGAATACGACCCAAAAGTGGCAGAGAAGTTTTCGGTCGAATGGTTCGGTGCTACGGATTGTTCCGCCAGATTTTTGGATCGAGTTTGAAGGAAACCTCATGCAGTTGATCGAGCGGCAAATCTCTATCCCGGCAGCGCCTGGCCATCGAAACATAATTGCCCATATTCAAAAGGCCGTTGAGTTTCGATTGGAGGAGGGGGCAGTTCCCGTACGTTTCGCAATTACGGGCATGGATGACACCCAATACCAATGCGAGTTTGGGATGCTCGGTGGAGTAGATGCCGCCACTACAGAAGGGCTTCGGTCGGTTTTTCATTTTGTGCCGCGTAAGATTGAGCGCACGGACGAATTCAACGCAATCTTTTTAGTGCCAACAGGAATCGGTTCTGAAATCGGGGGGCATGCCGGGGATGCCACGCCCGCAGCGCGTGTGCTGGCAGAAGCATGCGACCGTTTAATCACGCATCCAAATGTCGTCAATGCGTCAGACCTAAATGAAATGCCGGAGAACGCGCTTTACGTCGAAGGCAGCGCAATTACGCGTCTAATGATGGGTACTGCTGCCTTACAGCGCGTGCGGTCAAATCGTGTCCTGATGATTATCGACGATCATGAAATTGAGATGTTTGCGAATGATACCATCAATGCAGTCAGTGCTGCACGTGCGACCTATGGTCTTGATTGTTCCAAGGTGGTTAAACTCGATCCTCCGCTCCGTATGACAGCTGAATTTATGAAGTCGGGTAGAGCCGCTGGAGAAATAGAAGGGCTCGATCGCATTCGCGCTGTTTTGGACGAAAACCAGGGCACGTTCGATGCGGTGGCGATTGCTTCTGTTATTGAGGTCGATGATGACTATCACGAAGGATATTTCCACTGCGATGGTGAGATGATTAATCCATGGGGCGGTGTGGAAGCCATGCTGACGCATGCGGTGTCGATGCTTTATGAAATTCCGGCGGCTCATTCTCCTATGCTTGAAAGTCAAAAGGTTGCGAATTTTGATCTAGGTGTGGTCGACCCAAGACTTGCTGCCGAAGCCGTATCGTTGACATTTATTCAGTGCATGCTGAAGGGCTTACAACGCAGTCCCCGCATCGTGACCGACCCCGATGCGATGCGAGAATCAGGCTTGCTTACGGCTGCTGATGTGTCCTGCCTCGTCATACCTGATAAATGTGTCGGCCTCCCTACTTTAGCGGCACTTGAACAAGGTATCCCTGTCATCGCTGTTCGCGAAAATACAAACTTGATGGAAAATGACTTAGGCCTTCTCCCGTGGGCAGACGGGCAATTACATGTGGTTGATAATTACTGGGAAGCTGTTGGCGTGATGACGGCAATCAAAGCGGGCATTACACCAAACTCACTTCGTCGACCCTTGGGCGCCACACGAGTCGAAGATAGAAAAATAGACTCACAAACTTCAATGACTGACGAAGAGGAACGGATTATTAATTCCTGAAGCAGACGTATCTCTCCCCATAGAAACTGGCGTTTTAATTTCGGAAGAAGTGCATCCAATTGAAGTGGCTTAGGCCACTTCATAGTGTCCGCTTGTGGCTTAACCGGACATAAAACAAGTTGTAGTTTTTTATAAAAATGTCCAAGATTTTGACTGTCATACGAATTCTTCCCGAATGCCTTTGCCAACGCCGATGGCCGAAACCCTTCGCCATAACGATCATCTGTGCCCCCATTACTCGACCAGCCACCCATTACCCGTACCGCCTCTAGACCAACATAGACCTCACAAAAGGTATCCCGGAAATTGTAACCGAAAGAATGGAATGAGGTTTTGGCGGCTTATCTGAACGCGCATCGACATTAACCCGCTCCTCTGTATAATTACCCCATCAAATGACGAAACGGATACTTAGAGAGTATTGACGGTGAGCAAAGCTACAAAAAAATCTGTGGTAACCGCAGCGGCCGCGTCTAGAGGAAAGTCCAGTCAGACACTGTTACCGCAGGTCAACACGGTCACAATCAATGATTTATTGGAGGTCCTGGCACTCGGCCTTCGGGATTTTCGGATGGCACCGGCCTATGGTCTGCTATTTAGCGGAATTTACGTGGTCGGTGGGTGGATGCTAATCTTGTTTCTCCTTTATTTCGATTTGCCCTACCTAGTTTACCCGCTTGCCGCTGGATTTGCCATGATCGCGCCATTTATCGCGACGGGCTTTTATATTGTAAGCCGACATCTGGAAGACAACGTGGATAACAAGGCGCAACACCTTTCCTGGAGTGTTGTCGTAAGCACGGTGACATTGATGTTTCGTCGTGACCTGGGCTGGATGGCATTGGTTACCGGATTTTCCCTATTTATTTGGATGGATATTGCGGCACTCCTGTCGTTCGGATTTATGGGCTTTCGACTTTTTAGTTTTTCGGAACTGATGAATATTACCTTCACCACCCCCACAGGTTGGTTGTTTTTGCTGGTTGGGAACGCCGCCGGGGCGCTTATATCATTCGGTGTGTTTTCCTACTCGGTCATCTCCATTCCAATGCTGTTTCATCGAGACATTGATTTCATAACAGCGATGTTGACCAGCGTCCGGTTCGTGATCAAGAACCCACGCGTTATGGCCGCGTGGTGTCTCACTATCGCCGCACTGATCGCGCTTTCATTACTCTCGGGCCTGATCGGATTATTTGCGACTCTGCCTGTATTGGGCCATGCCACGTGGCATTTGTATCGCCGCAGCATCGCAGACTCGTAGCTTAGGCTGCGGCTTCCCAGATTGTACTAAAGTAATGACCCATCATATAAATGTAAAAAATTGAACGTTTGAGCATTTTCGACTCTTGATTGCCGCATTTTTAGCGATAGCTTTATTTGACGGTCGTTACCGGACATGAGGCCAGCATTCGTGCTCGAGGTAGCAGTGTCTTTGGTGCAGATGCCGATACCATGCTGATGCTAAAACGTGTCGAAAAGGAAATGCAAGTCACGTTAGATATGACCAAACAGAAGGATGCAGCCGAATGGGAAACGCCCAAGCTGATCCAACTCGACACGGTTCACCTATCACCTGAAGAAAACAGCCTTGTCACAGTTAGGCCAACCGCTGCCGATGCCCAAAAGATCAAAAATACGCAGTTACACCAGAGATCTAAACACAATCCCCAACGCGACCCAATTGTCATGGACATACTCGACAAGGCTGTCGAAGAAGTGCTCGCATCTTATCCCGCAAAAATTTGGACCACAACTGATCTAGCCGAAGCGGTGGCCATGCGCGAGGATATTAAACCGTTAAGCTCAACCCTAAAACGCCGCACGCTGAAAGACTTACGTGAAGATACCTCGAGGCGTGCCAACAAGCTATACGATCCTGCTACGAAGCGGTGGATTTGGCGGAAATAAGCCATGTGTGCCGAACACGACAACCAACTCCCGAGGTTGTCCGATACGTTGTCTCTTTGGACAAGTAAAAGGACAAGTTCGAGGTTGTCCAACACCCTAGTTTTCTGCAGTTATTTGGCAACCGATGGACAACTTTACTTGCCTCAATTTTCTAGGGGTAAGGTTTTCCTACCTACCCCAAGAAAAGAAATTTTGTCGTGAGAGGATTCGACTGTAGGTATCCTATCGAGCAAACATATGATGAAACTAAAACGGACTATGGTATCACGTGATTCTGCCCAAAGAGCTTTCACGATTCCTTGGCTAGTCCGTAGTCATACATGGCTGGCGTAACCTCATTCGATTGGCGGTTAATCTTGATCCGACATAGTCGTTGTAATTGCCTCCCACGTTTCAACGAGTGCGGGGATCACGTGAGATATCCTCCATTGATATACCGAGCTTTTCAGCAGCTTCCGTTAAGACTTTGAGTTCTTCTTCTTTTGGGTTCTCCATCGTTCTGTTGAAGATGGACCACGGTGGTGGTCATTCAATGAAGCATGATGATCCCAACAGCATTTTATTGGAGCCCGGTAAATCGGGTGAGATCATCTGGAAATTCACCCAGAAAACCAAGCTGGAG
>JABJKH010000093.1 GCA_018660465.1 Rhodospirillaceae bacterium | reverse complement strand
GTTATTTGCTGAAGAAGGCAGAGGCTGCCCGTGGTAGTGGACGCAATGCAATTATTAAGACCTGGTCTCGGCGGTCGACTGTTCTGCCTCAGTTCGTTGGTCTGACGTTTGGTGTGTACAACGGCAGGAAGTTTATTCCCGTGCTGGTGACCGAAGAAATGATCGGCCACAAGCTGGGCGAATTTTCACCGACGCGCACCTATATCGGCCATACGGCCGACAAAAAGGCGAAGAGGGTCTAGTCATGGGTAAACGTTCTACGCCTCGGGTCTTGGCCGACAATGAAGCAATGGCATTTGCCAAGCACATTCGGGTTAGTCCTCAGAAGCTTAATTTGGTTGCACAGATCATTCGCGGAAAAAACTGCGAAACTGCGCTGGCTGAACTTGAATTTTCACGTCGTCGGATTTCCAACGATGTTAAGAAGCTGTTGGAATCTGCAATCGCGAATGCGGAAAACAACCATCAGCTTGATGTCGATCGGCTTTATGTGGCGGAAGCCTCCGTTGGTAAAGCTATGGTGATGAAGCGCTGGCGGCCACGTGCCAGAGGCCGGGCAGGAAGAATTTTCAAGCCCTTCAGCAACATGCGCCTGATTGTGCGCGAACGCGAGGAGAACGCTTAGTATGGGTCAAAAAGTCAATCCGATCGGGCTGCGGCTGGGAATTAACCGGACTTGGGATTCCCGCTGGTATGCTGACGAGAATTATTCGGATCTGTTGCATGAGGACTTAAAAATCCGCGAAATGCTCAAAAGCCGGCTCAGCCAGGCGGGTGTTTCCAGGATCGTTATCGAACGTCCGGCGAAAAAAGCACGTATTACCATTCATTCGGCGCGTCCGGGTGTGGTGATCGGAAAAAAAGGTGCAGACATCGAAAAGCTGCGGACTGATATTTCGGCCATGACGGGTTCTGATGTTCACTTGAACATCGTTGAAATTCGCAAGCCCGAGATTGATGCTCAGTTGGTTGCTGAAAATATTGCCAGCCAGTTGGAGCGTCGGGTTTCCAGCCGTCGCGCCATGAAGCGGGCTGTTCAGTCTGCCATGCGCTTGGGTGCCTTGGGCATTCGGATCAATTGCTCGGGTCGTCTTGGTGGCGCTGAAATTGCCCGGATGGTTTGGTATCGGGAAGGTCGGGTGCCGTTGCACACGCTCCGCGCCAATGTCGATTACGGCACGGCGACCGGCGAGACGACTTATGGCAGCTGTGGTGTGAAAATTTGGATCTTTAAGGGTGATGTTATGGCCCACGATCCAATGGCCATGGACAAGCTGGCTCAGGAACAACAGCCGCAACGCTAAGATAGTAAGAATTAAGGAAAACGGACAATGTTGAGTCCCAAAAGAACAAAATATCGGAAGGCCCATAAAGGCCGCATCCATGGCAAGGCCAAAGGCGGGTTCACATTGAACTTTGGGTCATTTGGCTTGAAGGCAATGTCGCCAGAGCGGGTGACCGCACGGCAAATTGAGGCCGCACGTCGGGCGATGACCCGTCATATGAAACGTGCGGGCCGTGTTTGGATCAGGGTTTTTCCCGATGTTCCGGTTTCGCAAAAACCTGCCGAAGTTCGCCAGGGTAAAGGTAAGGGTACGCCTGAATATTGGGCAGCCAGGGTAAAGCCGGGTCGAATTATGTTTGAAATCGACGGTGTTTCAAGAGAAGTCGCGCAGCGCGCCATGGAATTGGCAGCGGCGAAGCTTCCGTTGCAGACCCGTTTTGTTACACGTCTTGGTGAGGAGTAAGCAGATATGAAAGCCGCCGATCTTCGCGCCAAGAGCGATGATGAACTTAAAGAAGAATTGCTGAACCTGCGGAAGGAATCTTTCAATCTCCGCTTCCAGGTAGCCAGTGGACAGTTGGAAAATACCGCGCGCAGACGCCAAGTCAGTCGGGATATCGCGCGCATCAAGACGTTGTCCGGTGAGCGTAGCCGTACAGCGGACAAGGGTTAGGATACAGATATGTCGAGCCGAGTATTAAAAGGTGTCGTGGTCAGCGACGTTCAGGACAAGACGATTGTCGTCATGGTCGAGCGCCGCATCATGCACCCGCTCTATAAGAAATTCATTCGCCGTTCCAAGAAATATTCGGCGCATGACGAGAACAACACGCATAAGGTTGGGGACGAAGTCAGCATTCGCGAATGTCGTCCAATCTCCAAGCGTAAGCGTTTTGAAGTAGTTGCTGAAGGCGCGTAAGTGCACGGCCTTTAGGTTAGAAAAAGGAAGAGACAATGATCCAAGCCGAATCAAACTTGGACGTAGCGGATAACTCGGGCGCCAGACGCGTTCAATGCATCAAGGTGCTGGGTGGTTCGAAACGCAAATATGCGTCTGTCGGCGACGTGATCGTGGTGACGGTTAAGGAAGCAATTCCCCGGGGCCGCGTGAAGAAGGGTGAAGTTATGCGCGCTGTTGTCGTGCGGACGGCCAAAGAAATCCGTCGGCCTGATGGGTCTGCCATCCGATTTGATCGGAACGCTGCGGTTCTGATCAGCGCCAATGGTGAGCCGGTCGGAACTCGTATTTTTGGCCCCGTGACCCGTGAACTGCGTGCCAAGAGATACATGAAAATTATCTCGCTCGCGCCGGAGGTGCTGTAATGGCGATTAAATTTAAAAAAGGTGACCAGGTCATTGTGTTGAACGGTCGGTCCAAGGGTGTGCGTGGCGAAGTGCTGCGGGTGCTCCCGAAGCAGAACCGGGCAATCGTTCAGGGTGCAAACATGGTGAAGCGTCACCAGCGTCCGACACAAACAGCGACAGGTGGGATTATTGAGAAAGAGGCAACGATTGATCTTTCGAACATCTCTCATATCGACCCTAAGGACGATAAGCCGACTCGGGTTGGATTTAAGTTTCTTGATGATGGCCGCAAGGTCCGCGTTGCTAAGCGGTCCGGCGAAGTCATTGATAATTAGACAGGATTTTAGATATGCCACGCTTGCGTGACCATTATAATAACGTCATAAATCCCGCGATGAAGGAACAATTCGGCTATGCCAACGCCATGTTGGTGCCGAAGTTAGAAAAGATTGTTCTGAATATGGGAGTAGGCGAAGCATCGCAGGACCGCAAAAAGATTGAAGGTGCGGTCAGCGATATGACACTAATTTCCGGCCAGAAGCCGATTGTTACGCGCGCAAAGAAATCAATTGCGACGTATAAGCTTCGGGACGGCATGATCGTTGGGTGCAAGGTAACGCTCAGGCGCGACAGGATGTTCGAATTCCTAGATCGACTGGTGACGGTTGCTTTGCCCCGTGTTCGGGATTTCCGTGGCTTGTCCACGAAAAGTTTTGATGGCCGGGGCAACTATGCCTTGGGTATCACTGAACAAATTATTTTTCCGGAAATCGACTACGACAAGGTGGATCAGATCCGGGGTATGGACATCGTGATCTGCACATCCGCCCAAAACGACGGTGAGGCACTTGAACTTCTTAAACAGTTCAACATGCCCATCGGCGATGCCTCATCAAGTGGAGAAAAGCAGAATGGCTAAGCGAAGCGCTGTTGAAAAGAATAAGAGGCGGGAACGTCTCGTGAAGAAGTATGCTGCCAAGCGGGCGGAACTGAAGGCACGAGCCAAAGATTCCTCGCTATCGGTGGAAGATAATTTTGAGGCGCGTTTGGCGTTGGCCAAGCTGCCCCGGAATTCGTCGCCGACACGTGTTCGGTTACGGTGTGAGATGTCCGGACGCCCGCGGGGTAACTACCGTAAATTTAAACTGTCTCGTATCGCGTTGCGTGAACTGGCCTCTAACGGTCAAGTTCCCGGCGTTGTCAAATCTAGTTGGTAGGGAGAGGACACACATATGTCGATGACTGATCCTCTTGGCGATATGCTGACTCGCATCCGTAATGGACAGCGGGCCCGCAAAAGTAGCGTCAAAGCACCGTCTTCCAAACTTCGCAGCAATGTGCTTGCGGTGTTGGAGCGGGAAGGATTTATCCGTGGATATTCCCAAGCGGAAATATCTGCCGGAATTTCTGAATTGCAGATCGAACTCAAGTATCATGAGGGCGATCCAGTGATCCGCGAAATCAGCCGTGTCTCAAAGCCGGGACGTCGGGTGTATTCGAAAATTAAAGATCTTACGCGAGTTTACAACGGGCTGGGTATTTCCATCCTGTCGACACCACAAGGTGTGCTCAGCGATGCAGAGGCCCGCGCCGCGAATGTCGGCGGCGAGGTTCTTTGCAAGGTCTTCTAGGGTAGAGAGTTAGGAATAAGCCATGTCGAGAGTAGGGCAACTTCCCGTTGATGTTCCAGACGGTGTAACCGTGGATGTCGCCGGTCAGCTGGTGAAAACAAAAGGCAAGCTAGGTGAACTGAGCTTTGAATTCTCAGGTGATATAGATATCGCCAGTGATGGCAAGCAGGTGTCCGTTAAGCCGAGAGGCAATAGCATTGGTGCCCGGAAAATGTGGGGTACAGCACGCAGCGTCATTAGCAACATGGTTCAAGGTGTGAGCGAAGGCTATACCAAGAAGCTTGAAATCAATGGTGTTGGTTATCGCGCCCAAGTTAAAGGCAAAGACTTGGTGTTGCAGGTTGGCTTTAGCCACGAAGTTAATCACCCCATTCCTGAAGGCATTAAGATTACGTGCCCGGATCAGACGCATATTGAAATTCAAGGTGCTGATAAGCAGCGCGTCGGACAGACAGCAGCTGAAATTAGGTCCTACCGTCCGCCTGAGCCTTATAAGGGCAAGGGCATTAAGTACGCAGATGAGCAAATCTTGCGCAAAGAAGGTAAGAAGAAGTAAGCGATGGCAAATTCAAGGGAACTATTAAAGCGCCGCTCGGGCCGTGTTCGGTCCAAGATCAGGCGCAACCACACGGGTCGGGCCCGGTTGTCCGTCTTTCGGTCTAACCAGCATATCTATGCCCAGCTTATTGATGACACGGCGGGGACAACCCTTGCCGCTGCATCGACGATGGAAAAAGACGTAGTTGGGGGGCTCAAGAGCAAGTCCAACAAGGATGCAGCTTCGAAGGTTGGCAAGTTGATCGCTGATCGCGCGATTGCTGCTGGCGTTAAAGAGGTCGTCTTCGATCGTGGTGGATATCGATATCATGGCAGGGTTAAAGCCCTGGCCGAAGCGGCTCGCGAAGCCGGCTTATCGTTCTAAGGAGTTCAAGGTTTATGGCAGATACACCCGCACAGGCACCTAATAATGAATCTGGCCGTCCCCCTCGTGGTGGCGGTGGCGGAGGAGGCCGTGGTCGCGGCCGGGGCCGGGATCGTGACAACAGAGATCGCGGCGAAGAATCAGACCTGATTGATCGGTTGGTGCACATCAATCGCGTCGCGAAAGTGGTCAAAGGTGGCCGTCGGTTCTCATTCGCGGCACTTGTTGTCGTTGGTGACGGAAAAGGCAAAGTTGGTTATGGCACGGGCAAAGCCCGCGAAGTTCCCGAAGCCATTCGCAAAGCGACCGACGCCGCTAAGCGCAAGATGGTTCGTGTGCCGTTGCGCGATGGCCGGACGCTTCATCATGATATTACGGGTCGCTTCGGCGCAGGTCACGTACACCTTCGCAGCGCGCCTCCAGGTACGGGCGTAATTGCCGGTGGTCCGATGCGGGCCGTCTTTGAAGCCATGGGCGTTCAGGATGTGGTGACCAAATCCATCGGGACGGCCAATCCGCATAACATGATCAAGGCGACGTTTAATGCGCTTGGAAATTGCTTGTCACCGCGGGGCGTTGCCGCACGGCGCGGCAAGAAGGTCAGCGAAATTGTCTCCCGACGCAGCGGTGCTGCTGCTAAAGCGGAGGAGTAAACAATGGCTGGCAGCAAAAAAACATTAAAGGTCACCCAGATCGGGAGCCCGATTGGGCGGACCAAGGACCAGCGTGGGACCCTGGTGGGTCTCGGTTTGAACAAAATGCACAAGACCCGTGAGTTGGAAGATACCCCAGCTGTTCGCGGCATGATTAATAAGATTCAACACCTGGTTCGGGTCGAGGAAGCCGGTTAATACGGCACTCGGTTAATACCTGGACAAACGGAAGGCGTGGAAGACGATGAGACTGAACGAAATTAGTGATAACAAAGGTGCGACCAGAGACCGGAAACGGGTTGGTCGCGGCATGGCATCAGGCACCGGAAAAACGTCTGGTAGCGGCCAAAAAGGTCAAAAATCCCGGAGCGGCGTTTCGTTGCTCGGATTTGAAGGCGGCCAGATGCCTTTGTATCGGCGTCTTCCAAAGCGCGGCTTCAACAACATTTTCCGGAAAGAATTTGCCGAAGTAAATGTTGGCCAAATTCAGACCGCAATTGACGCTAAGAAATTGGACGCCAAAGGCGTTGTCACTCACGATATCTTGGTTGCAGCGGGCCTTATCAAAGGCAGCAACGACGGCGTTAAGCTGCTCGGCAACGGTGAAATCAAGAGCAAGGTAAGCCTCGAAGTTACGGGCGCCTCCAAGAGTGCAATTGCTGCGGTCGAAAAAGCTGGTGGCACGGTGACGGTTATCGATGCTGGTCCATCTTCGGCTGAAAAAGCGGCGGCAAAGAAAGATAAGGGGGAAGCGGGTGCTAGGTCTAAGGCGATCCATGATGGCAGCGCCCAGCGCCCGAAGGTTGCGAAAGCAAAGGCGAAAGCCTAAATCACATTGATCTGATTTTCCAAGCATTGGGATAACAATATGGCTTCGGCTGCGGAACAATTAGCTGCTAATATTAACTTCAGTGCCTTCTCAAAGGCGACGGAACTGAAGAAACGCATCTGGTTTACCTTGGGCGCGCTGATTGTTTATCGATTGGGGACCTATATCCCGTTGCCGGGAATTGATGCCAACGTTCTGAAAGACTTCTTCCAGCAGAATTCTGGCGGCATCATGGGCATGTTCGATATGTTCGCCGGCGGTGCTTTAAGCCGCATGACGATCTTTGCGTTGAACATCATGCCTTATATTTCCGCGTCGATTATCATGCAGTTGATGACGGCGGTTTCGCCAAGCCTTGAAGCCTTGAAAAAAGAAGGCGAATCCGGCAGGAAGAAGATCAACCAATATACCCGATACGGCACAGTTTTAATCACCGCCATGCAAGCCTATGGAATTTCCGTCGGTCTTGAAGGCATGAGCACGAGCCAAGGCTCTGCGGTGATGGATCCCGGTGCATTCTTCCGCTTCACAACGGTTGTGACGCTGATTGGCGGCACGATGTTCCTGATGTGGCTGGGTGAACAGATCACTGCGCGGGGCGTCGGTAACGGCATTTCCCTGATTATTTTTGCAGGCATTGTTGCGAACTTGCCGAGTGCGTTGGCGGGAACGGTCGAATTAGGTCGGACGGGCGCATTATCGACACTGTTCATCGTCTTCCTGTTGGCAATGTCAGTCGGTGTAATTTACTTCATCGTTTTTGTCGAGCGAGCCCAGCGACGAATTATTGTTCAGTATCCGAAACGCCAGCAAGGCAATCGGATGACACAGGGCGAAACTTCGCATTTGCCGTTGAAGCTCAATACGTCCGGCGTGATCCCGCCAATTTTCGCGAGTTCTTTGCTGTTGATGCCGGTAACGGTGATGCAGTTGTCGGCGGGCACTGGGCCTGAATGGCTACAGATTCTTAACGCTTATATGGGGCGAGGTCAGCCAGCTTATCTGATAATTTATATCTCACTGATTGTGTTCTTTGCCTTCTTCTACACCGCTGTGGTTTTCAACCCGACGGAGACTGCGGATAATTTGAAGAAGTACGGCGGCTTTGTGCCGGGAATTCGACCGGGCAAAAATACATCTGAGTATCTCGACAGAGTGTTGACCCGCCTAACTGTTATAGGTGCCGCCTATTTGGCTCTGGTCTGCTTGTTGCCGGAAATTCTTATTTCTAAGTATTCGGTGCCGTTCTATTTCGGTGGTACGAGTTTGCTAATTGTTGTTTCGGTGACCATTGATACGGTTGCGCAGGTTCAGTCGCATTTGCTGGCGCATCAGTACGAGGGTCTGATCAAGAAATCCAAGCTAAGGGGTAGAAGGGGATGAACATAATCCTTTTTGGTCCCCCAGGGGCTGGTAAGGGGACACAGGCGAAGAGATTGGAAGAGGGACATAACATTGTCCAACTCTCTACCGGCGACATGTTGCGCGCAGCAGTGGCATCCGGGAGTGAATTGGGCGAAAGGTTAAAAGGAATTATGGATGCTGGGGAGCTCGTGTCTGACGAAATTATCATCGAGATGATATCGTCACGGATTAGTGAGCCGGATTGCGAGAACGGATTTATCCTGGACGGCTTTCCCCGGACGACGGCCCAGGCTGAAGCGCTGGCCACCATGTTGGAGGAAAAGGCGCTTCGGATCGATCATGTTTTAGAATTGGCGTGCAACGATGACGCCATGGTGACACGGATTACAGGCCGCTATACCTGCGAAGATTGCGGTGCCGGTTATCACGATGAGTTTCAAAAGCCCCAACAAGAAGGGGTGTGCGACAAGTGTAGTGGGACGACGTTTATCAGGCGTTCCGACGACAATGCGGAAACGGTACGAAATCGACTAAATATGTACCACGAGCAGACGGCTCCGATCCTCGCGTTCTATCGCGAAAAAGGAGTGTTAAGTAGTGTAGACGGTATGGCTGCGATTGATATTGTAACAGATCGTTTGAATGAGATTTTAAAGGGTTGAGTTCAGGTTGACTTAGAGGCGTGTACGCTTATAATCGCGCCTCTTTCGGGTTTCCCGTGGGCTCATTTGCGTTTAATTACAAGGTTTAAGGAGTACCAGCTTTGGCGCGTATTGCTGGCGTGAACATACCGACCCAAAAAAGGGTTGTTATAGCGCTTTCTTACATTCATGGAATCGGTCGGACCAAGGCGCGTGAGATTTGCGCGAATATTGGAATCCCCGATAGCCGCAGGGTTAACGAGCTTACCGACAGTGAGCTTACACAAATTCGCGAATCAATCGACCAGAATTACCAGGTTGAAGGTGATCTGCGTCGTGAAAAAGCGATGAACATTAAACGATTGATGGATCTTGGTTGTTACCGGGGCCTTCGGCATCGTCGGGGGCTGCCTGTGCGCGGCCAACGGACGCATACCAATGCGCGGACCCGTAAGGGCCCGGCCAAAGCGATCGCCGGTAAGAAAAAAGTAACGACATAATTTAGAATTTAAAGGTTAAGTAACGGTCATGGCAAAGCCCACTACTGTACGTACACGCCGCCGCGAACGGAAAAACATTGTTTCCGGCGTAGCGCACGTTAATGCGACGTTTAATAATACGATGATTACGATTACCGATGCGCAAGGTAACGCAATCGCATGGTCGTCTGCTGGGGCCCAGGGTTTCAAGGGCTCCCGCAAGTCGACGCCGTATGCGGCCCAGATGGCCGGTGAAGAAGCCGGACGTAAGGCCATGGAGCACGGTATGAAATCCTTGGAGGTCGAAGTTAAAGGCCCCGGGTCCGGACGTGAATCAGCGTTGCGGGCATTACAGGCTATTGGGTTCTCCATCACAGCTATTCGTGATGTGACGGCGATCCCACACAATGGTTGCCGCCCCCGGAAACGCCGTCGCGTTTAACAGGGGTATTTAAGTTTACGTCCTAAGCTTCCGGCACGATTTGTGAAAAAGCTTAGGCATTTTAGAAACAGGTCATGTTTCTCAAAAACATGACAAGCGTGAGGTCGCTCAGGTGATTCAAAAAAATTGGCAAGAACTCATTAAACCGGCGAAACTAGAAGTGGTGGCTGGTGATGACCCGACGCGCAACGCCACAATCGTTGCGGAACCGTTGGAGCGGGGCTTCGGCCTTACTTTGGGCAATTCGTTGAGGCGGATTCTGTTGTCGTCGCTGCAAGGTGCAGCGGTAACAGCAATCCACATCGACGGTGCGCTGCACGAATTCTCGTCGCTTCCGGGCGTCGGTGAAGACGTGACCGACATAGTCCTGAACATTAAGGGCATCGGTCTCCGTCTTAGTGCGGAAGGTCCGAAACGGATGATGCTGCGGGCTGAAAAGCCAGGGGCAGTAACGGCTGGCATGATTGAAACGGGTCCTGATATTGAAGTCATGAACCCGGATCATGTGATTTGTACCCTCGATAAAGGGGCCAAATTAAGCATGGAACTGACCGTTGAATTGGGCAAAGGCTACGTTGCGGCGACGCAAAACCGGCCGGAAGAATCACCGATTGGTTTGATTCCCATCGACGCCATGTTCTCTCCCGTGCGTAAGGTGGCCTATAAAGTTACGAATACACGGGTTGGCCAAGTAACTGACCACGATAAGCTGACGCTTGATGTCACGACCAACGGCGCGGTTTCACCAGAAGATGCGGTGGCATTGGCAGCACGGATCCTTCAAGACCAAATGCAGTTGTTCATCAACTTCGAAGAGCCCGAAACACGGGGCAGCGAAGAAGACAGAGACGAATTGCCGTTCAATAAAAACCTTCTTCGTAAGGTTGACGAACTTGAACTGTCCGTACGTTCTGCCAATTGCCTGAAGAACGACAACATCATCTACATTGGTGACCTGGTTCAAAAAACTGAAGCCGATATGCTGCGGACGCCAAACTTTGGCCGTAAGTCCTTGAATGAGATCAAGGAAGTGCTTCAGCAAATGGGGCTGCACTTGGGCATGGAAATCCCCAATTGGCCGCCTGAGAATATTGAAGAAATGGCGAAACGGTTGGAAGACCCGTTCTGAGTTTTCGTCAAATAGAAAAGAATTAATCGTTAAGGAGTTAAAACCATGCGCCACGGTATGAGCGGCCGGAAGCTAAATCGTACGAGTTCGCACCGCAAGGCCATGTTTGTGAATATGGCAGTGTCATTGCTGACTCACGAACAGATCAAAACAACATTGCCCAAGGCCAAGGAATTGCGCCGGGTGACCGATAAGATGATTACCCTGGGCAAGCGGGGCAATCTACACGCGCGTCGCCAAGCTGTTTCGGTTTTGAAAGACCGGGCTTTGGTTGGCAAGCTGTTTAGCACGTTGGCTGAGCGCTACAAGGAGCGCAGTGGTGGCTACACCCGCGTGCTTCGTGCTGGCTATCGCTATGGCGATTCGGCACCGATGGCGATCATTGAATTGGTTGATCGTGATCCTGATGCCAAGGGTGCTGAAGATTTAGCCCGGGTTGAAGCGGAAGAAGCGGCTGTGGACGAAGAATAGGGCGCCAAATCGCAAAAGATTTGTTTTAAGAGGCAGTCCTTAGTGGCTGCCTCTTTTTGTTTCGCCATGTTAAACTGATGATTATTCAAATGAGACGGAATTGTTATGAAGATGAAATGGATTTTAGTGTTCGCGGTTTGTGTTTTCGTCTCTGCTGGTGTGAGCGCCCAAGTTAAACAGGTTCCTCAGTCGCGCCAACAGGTGCAGCTTTCCTATGCGCCATTGGTAAAAAAAGTATCCGCTGCCGTGGTCAATATTTATACCACTAAAATCACCAGTTCGCGGCGCGCATTGTCGCTGTTTAATGATCCGTTTTTTAAGCGATTTTTCGGCGAAAATTTAGATTTTGGCAATCAGGCGCCAACCAAGCGCCGCCGACAGAACTCTCTGGGTTCAGGAGTTATCATTGACCCGAGTGGGCTGATCATCACCAACGTGCACGTCATCGAAGGCGCCGATGAAATTACCGTTGTTTTAGCCGACCGAAGAGAATTTGAAGCCAAGGTCATGGGCAAGGATAAACGCACCGACCTCGCGGTCATTCGGATCGATACCAAGGGAGAGAAACTCACCCACCTGAAGATGCGGGATTCCGATGATTTGGAAGTCGGCGATATTGTGTTGGCGATCGGCAATCCGTTTGGTGTTGGTCAAACAGTGACCAGCGGCATTGTTTCAGCCTTGGCCCGAACTCAGGTCGGTATCAACGATTTAAACTTCTTTATCCAAACCGATGCTGCGATTAACCCAGGAAATTCCGGCGGAGCACTGGTTTCGTTGGATGGCCGGTTAGTCGGCGTTAATAGTGCGATTTTTTCTAAAAGTGGCGGGTCGCATGGAATTGGATTTGCCATTCCATCTAATATGGTCCGATCTGTCGTCGCCGGGATTGCGGCTGGTGGCCGTCTGGTTCGTCCTTGGCTTGGCGCGTGGGGCGGTCCCGTAACGGCGGAGATTGCGGCGTCACTTGGCATGCCTCGTCCAGTCGGCGTCTTAGTGACAAGCATCTATCCCAAAGGCCCTGCTTCCCAGGCTGGGTTAAAGCGGGGCGATGTTCTTGTGGCGGTGAACGGCCGTGAAATTAATGACCCGAATGGTTTAATCTACAGAATATCGACGTTACCCGTCGGTTCCACGGCTAAAATGACCGTCTTGCGGCGCGGGCGAGAACAAACCTTTTCAATTCGACTGGTTCCCCCGCCTGAAAATCCCAAACGCGATCAGCAGAAAATTCAGGGGCGCAATCCCCTCAGCGGTGCCATCGTTGCTAATATGTCGCCAGCCTTGGCGGATGAACTTCGCGCTCCGGGTCCATTTTCGCCGGGTGTGTATGTGCTTGCCATACGGCGGGGCACCCATGCCAGTCGCTTAGGCTTTAAACCAGGAGACCGGGTCGATGTGATCAACGGTGTGAAGATAGATCTGGTTTCCGTGTTGCAGCAGCAGTTGAAGACACGACCTCAAGGCTGGAGTATCGCCATCCGACGGGGTGGGCAAACCCTAAGGCTGGAATTGGATGGATGAACACCCTTTTCGAAGCTCAAGCACCTCGTCCGCTGGCGGATCGTCTGCGGCCTAGGAGTTTGAGTGACGTTGTCGGGCAGGACCATCTCATTTCAGACGACGGTGCCCTTGGCCGTATGTTGGCCCAGGGGCGATTATCATCGGTAATTTTGTGGGGCCCGCCTGGCACGGGAAAGACCACAATCGCGCGATTGTTGGCCGAGCGTACGGACCTGTATTTCGAACCCCTATCAGCGATATTTTCTGGCGTTGCAGACCTAAGAAAAGTCTTTGAGGCAGCTAGAAATCGTCGTGGAATGGGGCAGGGAACGCTCCTGTTCATTGATGAAATCCACCGCTTTAACCGGGCGCAGCAAGATAGTTTTCTGCCATTCGTGGAGGACGGGACGGTTATTCTTGTTGGTGCAACGACGGAAAACCCCTCTTTTGAATTGAACGGTGCACTCCTGTCGCGGTGTCAGGTGCTGGTGTTGAACAGGTTGGATGATGCGGCGTTGCAGGAATTGCTAAGCCGGGCAGAGCAGGAGACCGGCAATTCTCTGCCCCTAACAGATGATGCACGAGTAGCGCTTAGGGCCATGGCAGACGGCGATGGGCGATATCTGCTTAACATGGTGGAGGGATTGGCCGATGTGTCTTCTGAGGCACCTTTAGACAATGCCGGACTTGCCGAAGCGGTTCAGCAGCGTGCGCCCTTGTACGATAAGTCGCAAGAAGGCCATTACAATCTTATCAGTGCCCTGCATAAAGCGCTTAGAGGCTCTGACACGGACGCTGCGCTTTATTGGTTCGCGCGGATGCTGGCGGGTGGGGAGGATCCTCACTATATCGCCCGACGGATGTTGCGGTTCGCGTCGGAGGATATAGGGCTCGCCGATCCTCAAGCCATGGTGCAGGCTCTCACAGCTTGGCAGAGTTTTGAGCGATTGGGCTCACCTGAGGGGGAATTAGCTTTAGTCCAAGCGCTGATTTATCTGGCAACGGCTCCTAAGTCCAATGCGGCCTACAGGGCGGAGAAAGCGGCTAAGAAGGCAGCGAGAGACACCGGGTCACTGATGCCGCCCAAGCATAGCCTGAACGCGCCTACGAAGATGATGAAGGACTTGGGTTATGGTGAGGGCTATGAGTACGATCACAACGCTGACGAGGGGTTCTCCGGCCAGAATTATTTTCCGGATGATATGAGCCGCCAGCAATTCTATACTCCCTTGGACCGGGGATTTGAGCGCGAGATCGAGAAAAGACTGGCCTATTGGAGCCGCATCAGAAAAAACAAGAGTGGAGAGAGCTGACCCCTCTGCTTTGAAGGGGGTTAGATATTACACATGTCGATAAATATTTTGCTTTCAGTTGCGGCGGGTGGGGCGCTTGGTGCTGTTGGTCGCTATTTGGTGATGAGTGGTGTCGGGCATTGGCTTGGAACCGGCTTTCCGTATGCGACGCTGACGGTAAATATTGTTGGGTCTTTTATTCTCGGGTCGATCGTTGAGATCATGGCACTGACGTGGTCTCCTGGTCAGGAGGTGCGGGCCTTCCTTGTTGTTGGCGTGCTCGGTGCCTTCACCACCTTTTCCACGTTTTCCTTAGATACGGTCACCTTGATTGAACGTGGCAGCATTTTGGCAGCGACGGCCTATATCGGGGCGTCGGTGGTTGTATGTGTGGTCGGATTTTATGCCGGAATGCATCTTCTAAGGCAGATTTTGGCATGACCGGTGTTGTGACAGTCGAAGTCGGCACGGAAGATGATGATCAGCGGTTGGATCGCTGGTTTAAGCGTCATTACCCAGACCTTGGCCACGGACGGCTGCAGAAGATGCTGCGTACCGGGCAAGTGCGCCTCGACGGCAAACGCACGAAGGCCAATGCTCGATTGCTGGCAGGGCAATCCATCCGGGTTCCACCCATGCCCGCGCCCAACGCAAATAGGCAGCCCCCTAAAAAACCCGCGAAGCCAGTATCCGAAGGGGCATTAGAAGAACTTCGCAAAAGAATCCTGCATCAAGATAAGGACGTTTTGGCAATTGATAAGCCAGCTGGTTTGGCAGTCCAGGGGGGCAGCAAAACTAAGTATCATTTGGATGGCATGCTGGATGGCCTACAGTTTGATGCAGAAGAGCGCCCCAGGCTTGTTCATAGGCTCGATAAGGATACCTCCGGGGTTTTGCTATTGGGAAGGTCACGAAAGGCGACTGCGGCCCTGACAGCGGCCTTTAGGTCGCATGACACACGAAAATTCTATCTGGCCCTTCTCGCCGGAAATCCAAAGCCCAGTCAGGGGCAAATTGATTTGGCGTTATCAAAGAAGCCGGGAAAATTCGGTGAAAGCATGGCTCCCAACCAAATTGACGGAAAGCGGGCGATTACGCGCTATCAAGTGCTGGAGAATGCTGGCCGTAAGGTGTCTCTCGTCCTGATGGAACCGCTGACAGGTCGAACCCATCAGTTGCGTGTTCATTCTGCCTTTATGGAGACACCGATCTTGGGCGACGGCAAATATGGCGGCCCAGAGGCATTTCCAGCCGGAACGGATATTCCTAAGGGTTTATACCTTCATGCTTGGGCGATAAAAGTCCCGCATCCAAGTTCTGGAATGTTGAACGTTTGCGCGCCGCCCCCAAAGCAATTTCTGTCAGCCGTTAAATACTTTGGGTTTGATCCTCAGTCGTTCGTGAATCCAAATGAATATTTTGAATAATCCGGGTTAGCGAAAAAAAATTTCAAAAAAAATAATACTGGCACGATAACGTAGTCGTGCTTATCTATATTAATAGGAATGATCCGGGTATTTGATTTTAAGTAGCGTGTATTTGGTAATGCCATGAGAATACTGCTTGCAGAAGACAGCCAGCGACTTTCAGAATCGATTAAAGTCGGTTTGGAACGTGAAGGTTTCAGCGTCGATGTTTTTGAAACATTGATGGATTCCAGGGCGGCGATTGAGTCGGTACAGTATGACGCGATAATTTTGGATCTTGGACTTCCCGATGGAGATGGCCTTGATCTCCTAAAAGATTTGCGTAGTGCGCATAACATGACACCTGTTCTTATCTTGACTGCCAGAGACAGAGTCGACGAAAGAGTGCGCGGCCTTAATGCCGGTAGTGACGATTATGTATTAAAGCCGGTGGCGCTGGAAGAACTCGTGGCTCGGCTGCGGGCACTTCTCAGGCGTCCTGGTGGTGCCTTGGGACAAACATTAACTGCGGGCAATATTTCGTTTGATACCTCTTTGCGTGAGGTTTGTATCCAAGAGCAACCGATCAATATTTCAAGGCGAGAGATGAGCGTTCTTGAACAGCTTATGCGGCGGTTTGGACGCGTGGTTCCCAAGAATGTGTTGGAAGAGCGCTTATACGGGTTCGAGGCGGAAGTTACGTCGAATTCGTTAGAGGTTCATATATCACGCCTGCTGAAGCGGCTGAGCAATGCCGGGGCGACGACGAACATTCACACCTTAAGGGGTGTTGGCTATCTTCTATCAGAAGAAAACAAATAGCCCTAAGTTAACCCCGAAAATAGCCCCGAAAATAGCCCCGAAAATAGCCCAGGTCATATTGCGTCGAAATTCAATCCGTGAGACTCTTGGCTTGTGAAGCCCCTATTGGCAAGGAACAACCGGAATGGCTCGCTTGGCAAAAGCCCAAGTTAAAGAATCTAGCCGAACCAAGGCGGAATTGGCAGCCGAGGTCGAAGCGCTCCAAGAGCGTGTTCTCGAACTAGAGGCTTCGCAAAATGCCCGGCAAGAAAACGAAGATAAGTTCCGCTTGATCTTGGAGAACTCAACTCAGGGAATACTTGTTCACAGGCATCGCAAGCCGCTTTTTGCTAATCAAGCCTTGGCTGATCTTTATGGCTATGAATCGCCAAAGGAAATTTTGGCATTGGCGTCATCAGAGGTCCTGATTTCTCCGACCCACATGGAAGAAAGAGTTCACGAATCACGTCTCATGGGTGAAGACATACCCCGTGATGCAGAAATTAGAGGGCGCCGAAAGGACGGTTCTGAACTTTGGGTTGGCAAACATTCATTTGTTATCGATTGGGATGGTGAGCCGGCAGTTTGTTCTGCGCGTTTTGATGCTACAGAAGCGCGAACAGCGAGCGATATTTTAAAACGAGTCGTCGAGAGTATACCGGGTGGTGTTGCCATTTATGACAAGGATGACCGTCTGGTGCTCTACAATGAGAACTTCATTAAGGATCGCCCCGAATATGCAGATATCCTCAAGCCAGGTAGAACATTTGAAGAGATAACGCGAGCCTTAGAGTCGGAAAATATGCGTGGTAAGTATTTAGGAAGCACGCGAATACCCTTGGAAGAAAGGCTCCGAATTCACAGGGATTTAACTGGACCCTTTGAGTTTGAGTTATCTGATGGCTCGGTAAAACAAATACATGATTTCAAAATGAATGATGGGGCGCGCGCCATCATTCGGACCGATATCACCAAACAAAGACAGGTGGAAGTAGCTCTTCGGCAAAGCGAAGAAAGGTTTAGGACGCTGTCGGACAGTTCCATGCAAGGTGTGAATGTCCACCGGAATTTTAAGCTGCTTTATGTGAATCAGGCGTTTGCCGACATCTATGGATATGAGTCGCCGGAAGAGGTTTTGGCGGCGGATCCTCTTCTTGAGATGATTCCTGAAGACGAGCGGGAATCGGTTCAAGAAACCTATGAAAAGCTGCTTTCGGGTGAAATAAAAAATACTGATAAAAAAATTGTTAGAAGCAAACGTGATGGATCAAAAGTCATTATTCACAATCGCCAGTTCCTAATTCAGTGGGATGGTGAGCCTGCAATCTGTTCACTTCGGTTTGACATTACGGAGCAAGCCCGGACGGAACAATTTTTGAAGAGTGCGATGGAGGCCATTCCCCATGGGTTCGCACTTTATGACGAGAACGATACGCTTGCTTTAATTAATGAAAATTTCTTCAAGTTTCGTCCGGAGCTTAAGAAAATCATGATGCCGGGTATCAGTTTCGAAGAGCAACTTCTCCTGCGTGAAGAACAAGGTCTTCTTCATGGCCAGCTGGAGGGCAAAAATATTACTGTCAATGAACGCAGAGAGCGACATAAGAATCCAATTGGGCCCTATCTCGGCTCGTCGCCTGATGGCCAAACTTTGCAAATTGACGAATTTAAAACCAGTGACGGATGCACGGCCATTATTAGAACTGATATCAGCGAGCTGATCGAAGTTGAAACGGCTTTGCGTGAAAGTGAGGAGCGATATCGCATGTTTGCCGGCGATGTTGCGCATCAATTGCGAACACCGTTGGCGATACTGCGGGCGCATCTTGACGGCATGGGGGGCGCTGAAAACATTAAATCGTTGATTGGTGACGTAGACGACATGGCGCGTTTGGTAAATCAACTACTGGCCTATGCACAACTCGATTCGCTCAAAGTAACTCGGTCGGACCAGGCTGATCTATGCGAAATTTGTACTGCTGTGGCAGCTTATATTGCGCCGTTAGCGATCCAGGAAGGGCGATCGATAGAGGTTCTAGGTGCCGACAGTCCGGTTGTCGTCAACGGTGCTGTCGATGCCTTAAAGCAGGCAATGCGTAATCTTGTAGAAAATGCGATTAAATATTCGGCGCGAGGGTCGACGATTACGTTGGAGGTATTTCCGAACTACTCGGTTCGGGTGATTGATCATGGGAAGGGGGTCCCAGAAGATCAGCGCAAAGATATATTTCGGCGTTTTTTAAGAATAGACCAGCGTGGCGGTGGCGCAGGGCTAGGGCTTTCGATCGTTCAACGGATCGTTGACGCCCATGGCGGATATATTGATTTAAGCGATACGCCGGGTGGTGGTGCAACATTCACCCTTCAATTTTCGAGGGGGGCGGAGGAAGTTTCACGGCCAAGGTCGGCTGCGGAATAGGGCGAACTATTTCTCTATGGCAAAATTCTTAGCCGTAATTATGTCTTATGACGTAACAGTGTGGTAAAATACGAGTTCCAAAAATTTCGGGTGGGAAGGTAATTATGGTTTTCTGGGTTTGCACAATAATTTTGCTGGCTAATTTCTGTGGTGGGTTGACGAGTACCGCACTCTTCGCGTTTGAAAGGCCGTCGCCACCCCGAACCCTGGTGCAGAAACCGTCGTTCAGATTGTTTTTGATGTCGGAATTTATTCTTGGCACCGGTGCTGTCTATTATCATTCGGTGCAAGGGGTTCAGGCTTCTAGTGAAGACATTAGTATTTGGATTGCCGCAGCATTTATGGCACCGCTGTTAGCGATCATTGGCTCGCAAATTGTAAAGGTTGCTTTGGCTGGGCGCCTTGAAGCGCGTGAAAAGGCTTGGGAAGAAAGCCCACAGGGTCGGCAGTGGGCGGCCGATCTTATGGCTGAAGCCAACGCTAACATGGGTATGGTTGACGATGGTGAGGACGGAGACGAAGTCTTTGAGGACGACAAAGGGGATGTCATTGATGAAAAGGCAAAGACCTTTGCCGATGATGATCTATTCGATCCTGAAGAGGATGTCATTGATGAAAAGGCAAAGACCTTTGCCGATGACGACCTGTTCGATCCTGAAGAGGATGTCGAAGAGGAATACTTCAAGGACAAAGACATGATCTAGCCATCCTCGGCTGGAAACTTTGCTGAGGATGTGTATTATCCCGCCATGCTAAAACGAAATTCCGATCACGCGCCGGCCGATATCAGGCTTGCTGTATTTGACTGTGACGGCACGCTTGTCGATTCTCAGCTCTCGATTATCTCATCCATGTTTGCATCCTTCGATGCCAACAACATCAAGCGCCCAACCCCGCAAGCGATCCGCGAAATTGTTGGCTTGCCTTTGCTGGAGACGTTTCGTCGCTTGGCACCTGATCTTGATGACAGCACCCATGACCGGCTGAGGGACGGCTACAAAGAAGCCTTCTCGAAGCTCCGCCGCGACGATTTGGTCGAAGAGGCACTTTATCCTGGCATCCAACAAATTCTGCGGGCTTTGGATGAAAATGGATGGTTGCTTGGCGTAGCAACAGGGAAGGGGACTGACGGCCTAATGAATACGCTGCGCGGACATGGATTGGAAGAGCACTTCGTGACCTTACAAACCGCAGACAAGGCGAGGGGCAAGCCCCATCCGGAAATGCTCTTGAACGCGATGGCCGAAGCCGGTGCGGTAAGCGCCAATACGGTGATGATTGGTGATACGACCTTCGATATTGAAATGGCGGTGAATGCGGGTGTCAGAGCGGTCGGTGTATCCTGGGGGTATCATGAACCTGATTCACTCATCCGGGCGGGTGCAGAGACTGTGGTCGAGACCATGAATGAGCTTCTGGAAGCCCTATTCGAATCTGTTGAATAGAATTCGTCATGCCGACTCAAATTTCAAAACGATTTTATAAATCTGTTGATGTTGAAGTATCCGAAGATGGCTATGGCATTTCCTTGGATGGTAAGGATGTGCGGACGCCGGTGGGGGCTGCGTTGGTGGTGCCATCTGAAGCCCTGGCTCGGGCGATGGCTGAAGAATGGGACGCGCAGACGGAAACAATTAACCCCCTAACCATGCCCTTAACAGGGATCGCCAATACGGCCATCGACAGAATTGTAGATAGTCGATCTGCCGTACTTGACGAAATGATTAAGTACGCAGAAACGGATTTGCTGTGCTACCGCGCTGATGAACCGGCTGACTTGGTCGCGCACCAGGCTAAAACGTGGCAACCGCTGCTAGATTGGGCAGATGAAACCTTTGGCGTTCAAATGGCCGTAACCGAAGGGATTATGCCGATTAGTCAGCCAGATGATGCATTGACTGGTTTGCGGCGGGTGGTCGAGAAGGAGGCTAATTTCCAATTGGCGGCCTTGTCTGCACTAACGGCAGCGTGCGGGTCGTTAATCATTGCCTTGGCAGTTCGAAGCGGTCGGCTGGATGCGGGGCAGGCGTTCGACGTCTCCCAACTTGATGAGACCCATCAGATAGAGCTTTGGGGCGAAGACGATGAGGCCGCGGATAAAAGACAACGTCTCCGCGTCAGTATCACCAATATGACAAATTTTCTCGTACTCTTAGAAAGCTGAGACGAAACGCTTTCCTCTGGTGCGGGTGGTGCCGTTCGCGTTAGACTTTGCGTATAACGGGGGTCGGACTGCATGTACGATATTATTAAGCAACTTGATGAAAAACGTCGCCAGGCCCGACTTGGCGGCGGGCAGAAACGTATCGATACCCAACATGGAAATGGCAAACTAACGGCGCGGGAGCGGATTGAGTTCCTGCTGGACCCAGACTCATTCGAAGAATGGGATATGTTCGTCGAACATCGCTCCTCCGATTTCGGCATGGCGGATCAGTCTATTCCCGGCGACGGTGTGGTCACCGGATATGGCACGGTGAACGGTCGGTTGGTGTTTGTCTTTAGTCAGGACTTTACCGTGTTTGGCGGTTCTTTATCCGAAGCCCATGCTGAAAAAATTTGCAAGATTATGGATCAAGCGATGAAGGTCGGCGCGCCGGTTATTGGAATTAACGATTCTGGCGGGGCGCGAATTCAAGAAGGCGTCGCCTCACTCGCGGGCTACACCGAAGTCTTTCAGCGCAATGTCATGGCCAGTGGCGTCGTTCCACAGGTCTCTATGATCATGGGGCCGTGTGCAGGCGGCGCGGTCTATTCGCCCGCAGTTACTGATTTTATTTTTATGGTCGAAGATACTTCGTACATGTTTGTCACCGGCCCAGATGTAGTCAAAACCGTGACCCATGAAGAAGTCACCCGCGAGGAACTGGGCGGTGCCGGGACCCACACAAGCGTATCCGGTGTCGCGGACAGGGCGTTTGAAAATGACGCCGAGGCGCTCTTAAACCTGCGACGGCTTATTGACTTCCTGCCTGCCAACAATCGTGAAAAGCCGCCGGTCCGTCCGACACCTGATGATCCAACCCGCCAAGAGCCTTCGCTCGATACATTGGTGCCGGACAATCCGAATAAGCCATATGACATGCGGGAATTGATTGAGAAGGTCGTGGACGAAGGCGACTTCTTTGAACTTAAGCAAAATTTTGCGGGCAATATCATTACCGGTTTTGGACGCATGGAAGGTTCTACTGTCGGTATCGTCGCCAACCAGCCGATGGTGCTGGCGGGATGTTTGGATATTGATGCCTCTGTAAAGGCAGCGCGGTTCGTGCGCTTCTGTGATGCGTTTAATATCCCCATCGTGACCTTGGTTGATGTTCCAGGCTTCATGCCGGGGACATCGCAGGAATACGGCGGGATCATTAAGCACGGCGCGAAGCTTATATTTGCGTATGCCGAAGCTACAGTCCCCAAGGTCACCTTGATCACCCGGAAAGCCTATGGCGGGGCCTATTGTGTGATGAGTTCCAAGCACCTTCGCGGCGACGTTAATTTCGCCTGGCCGAGCGCGGAGATCGCCGTCATGGGACCGAAGGGGGCCGTTGAAATTATCTTCCGTTCTGAAATTGGTAACGAGAAAAAGATAGAAGCCCGCACCGAAGAATACCGCGAACGCTTTGCCAATCCATTCATCGCCGGTCGGCGCGGCTTTATTGACGATGTGATCATGCCACATAATTCTCGCAATCGGATTTGTCGATCGTTGCGCATGTTGAAGGATAAGAAGCTGGAAAATCCGTGGCGCAAGCACGGCAACATTCCGCTTTGACCGATGAGGCAGAAGCATTAGCGCACCACCGGGTAAGGGGCTTTACCAAGCACATGGCGGCGTACTTCTTCGTCATTGTGGTCTCGGGCGCGGTTAATTTATTGGGGACACCGGAAAATCTTTGGGTCCTCTTCCCCATGTTAGGCTGGAGCCCCGTCCTCGCCATTCATGCGGCATATGCCATGGGGTTGTTTGCGCAGTCTAACGGGTAATCGGTAGGATCGACTATGCGCCTCGTACTTGCCATCGCTGTGATAATTTCGGTTAGCTTTAGTGCTGCCGCAGACAACATTAAAATTTATCGTGAATTGTTCGACCGTGATTTCTTGCATCAGGTCCGCGCGTTGGTCCAAGTCCCGACCTATCGGGGCGGGGTCATGGATGAACGGAGAGTCCAAATTGGCTTGGATCGCCTGCGGGAAGGATTTTTTTCACCCTGGGCGTTAATGTTCAATTCGAAACTTGGGACCTTAAAACTCAAATCTTTCGAATGGCGTTCAGCAGATCGTAAGTATCGGGTGTTCGGATTTCGTATCGGTTCCGGTCCGAAAAAGATATCGCTGATCACTCATCTGGATACGGTGCCGCCGGGGCGCGGTTGGTTTCAGGAAAACCCGCTTGATATCGAAGAAATAGAACGCGCCTATGGTGGTGATATCACGGACTTCATCACGGGGCGCGGGGTGATTGATAACAAGGGACCGGCGGTCGTGACGTTTGCCGTCCTGCGCGCCATTGCCAAGGCCTACGATGCGACCCCTGAAAAGCTAAACGGAGTGACCCTGGAGGTTCTGTTCGACACATCGGAGGAAACCGACATGTCGATGCCGCATTACCTAAAAGCCAATCCTGCGGCAAAGCCGTGGATGGGTATTGTGCATGATGGGTTCTGGTGCATTCGGGCGGAGAAGGGGATTGAGCGGCCATTGTTCTCTGTATTGCAGGGAGACGCCATTCCGGACAAACCTTGGATTAAGGAGCTTAATTCTTCGCCGGGGCCGGTGAACCAAATTCCTGATTCGGCGCGGGCTCTGATCCAAGGACTCAATCCTCGCGACATTCGTAACCTGGCAAAACACATTGGGCTTTTATATCAATTGTATCAGTTCGACGACCCGGACTATCGACGGGCGTATTTGGTCGTTCGCAATCCAAGGCCGGGGGAATTGCTGCTCATTACCCGGGTCGCGGGCGCACAGCATGGCTCGGCACCTGAGGAGAACCGAGCGACCGGTGCCAATCCTCTGGTGTCTCTGGTGAATTTTCTGGGACGCTTGGTTGAGACAGGTCGGCTAAGCATGAACGGTGCCGCACGGATGACGCAGTTCGTCAAGTGGACCTGGGGCACGCGCGTGTTTGGTGAGAAACATCCGGACTTGCTTAAGGCCGAAGATGAAACATTTGGAACTGGCAATGGCACCACCTACGCCGTGACACGGTTTAAAACTGGCGGCGCGGTCACTCTTGAACTCGATATTCGTTACGCACTCGGACACCATGGGATAAAGTGGGATGGCAAGACAGAAGGGACCTTGCCAGGCAAAAGCCGATTTACTGAAATTTTCAATACGATAACGAAACAGTTTAATAAAGCCATTCCAGGTCCCCTGGTTAACCTGATCACAACCAAAACAGCCTTTGCTCCTGATCTAAAGGTTCCCGCAGGGAATGATCGCTTTCAACGGATCGATCGCGCTTACAAGCAGGTCATGGGAAAACCCTGTCCAAAGCTCGGCATTGGCGGCGGAACCGACGCCAAGGGTCATTCTGAGTTGTTGGCGGCGGGGGCGTTGTTTCATCCGCGCCTAGGACCACCCATTAATTTTCACGGCATTGACGAAGGCGCGCCAATTAAAGATTTAAAGAAAAGCGGAGAAATTCTTTTTCGGCTGCTCGTAGACGCTATCGAGAAGCCTTAGTACTATTTCAATAATCAACAAACATAGGAGGAGACCATGACTTTACCCCGCGTCAATCCAGCAACCAATGCGCCGCCCAATGGCATTTATTCGCACTCCATTAAAGTTCCTGCCAACGCCGAATGGCTGGTGATGGCCGGGCAAGTGGGTGTCGCACCCGATGGCTCAATCCCAGAGGGTATGACGGGGCAGGCCGAAGTAGCTTTCAACAACATCAAAATGATCTTAGATCATCACGGCTGGGACATGACGGATGTTGTGATGCTGACGTGTTTCTTGACCAGCTTGGAAGACCGTCAGGAAATGTTCGAAGTGCGAAAGAAATATTTCCCCGAGCCCTATCCGTGTTCGACTTTCTTGGTTGTATCTTCATTGGCCAATCCGGACTTTATCTTCGAAGCCGAAGCGACAGCAGCGCGGGTGCCTGACTAAATTCAGCCGCCATACAGGGGGCTTCCAGAATTCCGGTACCACATGCGGATCGCGTGGCGTCGGCGTTCTGGTTCGTCGTAATCGATGTATGAACTGCGGTAATGCAAGACTTGGCGATTGTTCAGGAATTGCATTTGACCGCGCTCCATGCGCATTTCGATCCAGAGATCAGAGTCCTTGGCGACCTCCAACATTGCTTCAATGGCATCGGTGAGTTCGGAATCCATCTCGATCCCGCCCATTTCAAAGGCTTGGCGGACATAGAAGGGATTCGGTCGCGCCGTTAAGCGTTCACCGTCCCACGAGAATATGGATGTGCGGAGGAGTTTTGGCTCGTCCTCAGCATGTTCCATGTTGCGATTGAATAGGGCTGGTTGATACAGCCGCTTTAAGTGTTCCGGGTAGCGTTCGAGCAATCGATTGTGCAGCGAATAAATACTGGCGAAGCGGCTAACTCCCCCTTCTTTGGCTTGGTTGACGCAAAGCAACGAAACAGCGTCGGGTAGGTTTACGTTAAAACCGTTATCGGTATGGAATAATAATTCGGCATTGGTAAGCGAGCCGCGCAAGCCGTAATCGACTTTGCCCGTATCGTTATTGAGCTTTTGGACATCTAGGACATCATAAAGCATCGTGCCGTTCCATTTCTGGGCGACGGGACGGCTGACCATTTGTCCAAGAATCCAGTACATCGCCCTGGCTGTTTCAAGGCTCAAATCATCGAGCGGCAGGCGATCAATGACACCGATACCGGGGCTCGCAAGGAGATTTCTAATCTGTTCCATCGCCAGGGTCATTTTCGGCGCACTGATTTGATCCGGGTTGCGCTTCAATTCTGGCAGCGGATTATCAGTTAAATGTTTAGCCAGCGCCCGTAATTCCTCCTGCTGGTCATCATTTAAATGAATAATCGTGTGATCCGGGTCTACGGTATCCAGAGTCCAAGCCCGGCCATCCCTAACCATTCGGTCCAAGGGGGGGTGGGTATAAACGTCTGATTGGTCTATGTAAGGAATTTTGGGTTCAGGTATCGCCATGACTTCGTCGTTCCCTAAAAATATTTATTAGCCGTCATATCCAACGCCGCCTTGATCGCGATGCCAAGAACGAATGAGGTGGCGTTTTTTGGTGGGGTCGTCATGGTCTTCGAACGTGCTTCTATAGTGGGCCAGTTCCCGGTTGTTGAGGAATTGAATTTGTCCCCGCTTTAGATGCTGTTCGACCCAAATATCCGGTGACGAAATGGCTTCTTCTAAGGCCGAAAGCGCGTCTTTGGTTTCTGTATCCATGCCGGTGCCAATAATTTCATAGCCTTTCTTGATCAAACCATGGTGCGCCCGACCTGTTAACCTTTTCCCATCCCACCGAAACATCGGCGCATAGGAAACCTTTGGTGCATCAGCCGCGTGTTCAGCCTGCCGATCATAGACCAGCGGTTCATACAGCCGAGCCAGGGCTTTAGGATGATCCTCTAAAAGCAGGTTGTGCAAAGTGTAGAGGCTACAAAACCGGCTGACTCCACCCTTCTTGGCCGCGTTGAGGCACAACAGGCTTACATAGTCTGGTGGCATAGCAGCGAAGGCATTATCCGTGTGGAACACCAATTCAACATTGGTATACGATCCGCGCACGCCATATTCATACTTCAGCCCATAATCAGTAACGTGGTAGAGCATGCTGCCGTCCCATTTTTGGGCGACCTGCCGGCCCACGGCGTGGCCCAATGTCCAGGAAACGGCGGTTGCGGTCTCAATATCGATCCCCTCCAAGTTCAACCGATCCACCGCTGCGAACCCCAATCCCGTGTCGCAACTGGCTTTAACTTTTGCCATGAACGTCTTCAACGACGGTGTCAGGTCGGGAAGGCTGGCTGTTGGAAGATCATCCGGGTGAAGTCCCTGGCACTTTTTCGCCAAGTTCTGAAGGTCGTCCTGAGCCTCGGCATCCGGGGTGAAGGCAGCGTCGGCAGGGTCAATGCTATCCCGCGTCCAAGCGCGGCCATCGGTAATGATTTCGTCCAGCCGCGAAGATGAAACTTCGGCGCTCAGATCAAGGTGGGGTATGGCAGCGAGTTCGTTCATGATTCCAGAATAAACCATTATCCTTACACAGATATTATCATGATATCCGGAATTAGCAAAAAGAGGGATGCCTTTTTCCGCGGTTCGGGTAATCTATAGTTTCGAGTTAGCGGACGTTCCGAGGGACCATGTTTAAAAAGATACTTATTGCCAACCGGGGTGAAATTGCCTGCCGAATTATAAAGTCGGCGAAAAAGATGGGGATCAAGACGGTTGCTGTCTTTTCAGAGGCCGACCGCCTTGGTCTGCACGTTCAGATGGCGGATGAGGCGGTGTGTGTCGGGCCTGCGCCGTCGACCGATAGCTATCTTTCGGTCAAGAATATCATCGCGGCAATTAAAGAAACCGGTGCCGATGCCGTTCATCCGGGCTATGGGTTTTTGTCAGAAAATCCAGCATTTGCGCGCAGGCTCGCCCGTGAAGGAATCGCCTTCATCGGTCCAAAGCCCCGCGCCATCAAATCCATGGGCGATAAGATCGAGTCGAAAAAATTGGCGGAAAAGGCAGGGGTTAGTGTCATTCCCGGTCATACGGAAGCCGTCACCGACGCCCGCAAGGCCGTCACAATTTCCAAGAAGATCGGCTATCCGGTGATGCTGAAGGCGTCTGCTGGCGGCGGCGGTAAGGGCATGCGGGTCGCGCGCAGTGATGAAGAAGTCAAAGACGGCCTTCGTTCCGCTGTGCGCGAGGCTGAATCAAGCTTTGGCGATGGTCGTGTTTTCATCGAAAAATTCATCGAACAGCCGCGCCATATAGAAATTCAGGTATTCGCCGATGATCATGGCAATATCGTTTATCTGGGTGAGCGCGAATGTTCGATCCAACGCCGCCACCAAAAAGTCATTGAGGAAGCACCGTCGCCTTTCGTCACCCCTGACATTCGTACCGCCATGGGAGAACAGGCGATAAAACTGGCCAAGGCGGTTAAGTATGTTTCCGCCGGCACGGTCGAGTTCATCATGGATGTGGATCAGAATTTTTATTTCTTGGAGATGAACACCCGATTGCAGGTCGAACATCCGGTCACTGAATACATAACTGGGTTGGATTTGGTGGAGTTGATGATCCGCGTTGCCGCCGGGGAGAAACTGCCCTTCAGTCAAGCCGACGTAAAACTGAACGGCTGGGCCATGGAATCCCGTATTTATGCGGAAGACCCGGTGCGGGGATTCCTGCCATCGGCGGGACGGCTTGTGCGCTATGGGGCACCTGCTGAAAGCGCCACAGTACGGGTGGACACAGGCGTTTACGAAGGTGGCGAAATTCCCATTTATTACGATCCGATGATCGCAAAGCTGGTGACCAGTGGACCCGACCGCAAGAGTGCCATCGCCAACATGCGGCGGGCGCTGGATCAGTTCTATATTAAGGGCGTTTCCAACAATATTGGCTTCTTGGCTGCTGTTATGGCGCATCCTCGATTTATTGCCGGGGACCTTTCGACCCAGTTTATCGATGAAGAATACGAAGATGGATTTCACCCGCTATATGTGCCGCACGATGACCCTGAATTATTGGTGGCAGTGGTGGCCTCACTACATCGGACCTACACGGACCGCGCCGCGTCCATCTCTGGTCGGCACGATGCGAGGACCAAGCCGAAGGTCGGCAAGGATTGGATCGTCTATCTAAACGGCCTGCAGTACGAAGCACGGGTTTCGACTTTGCCGGGTGGGTTCGAAGTGACTGTCGGTAAAGAAAACTATGAAATACACACAGATTGGAACTTTGGTGAGCCGTTGTTCCGCGCCCATGTAAATGGGGTCGAACTGTGCATGCAAATGGAACGTAACGACATGCGCTACCGACTTCTGCATTCAGGGTCGGAGGCCCAAGCCTTGGTGCTAACGCCGAGGGTTGCTGAGCTTTATGCCTTGATGCCGGAGAAAATCACACCTGATTTGTCGAAATACGTGCTTTCGCCCATGCCGGGGTTGCTGGTCTCCGTCGCGTTTCAGGAAGGTCAGGAAGTTAAGGCGGGGGAGGAAGTCTGTGTGGTTGAGGCGATGAAGATGGAAAACGTGCTGCGGGCGGAACGAGATGGCGTGATCAGCAAGGTCCATGCTAGACCCGGCGATAATTTGGTTGTGGATCAGACAATTATTGAATTCGAATAAGGAGTGAACGCGGTGGCGACGAAAATTGTTCGCGTCCACATTACAGGACGTGTGCAGGGGGTCTGGTATAGGGGCTGGACTGTCCAAGAGGCCCAGCGGGCAGATTTAAACGGCTGGGTTCGAAATCATTCCGATGGCAGCGTTGAAGCTCTTTTCGCGGGGCTTGAGGACTCCGTGGATGCCATGATAGAAGCCTGCCGTCAGGGACCGCCGTCTGCCCAGGTTGCAGATGTCGTGGTAGAGCCGTTCGAAGGCCCCCTGACTCCAGGATTTCGGCAACTGCCGACGGTATAAGGAGCGAGTTATGAAGGTTGAATGGATCAGCGTGGAAGATCGGGTGCCTGACGAAAGCGTTGATGTTCTGGTTTCCACTAAATATGTCGACAAGCGCTACGTTTCAGTCGGCCACCGGCACGGGCCGTTTTGGCTGGGCTCAGAATCTCATGAGGTGCTGTTGGGCGAAGTGGTCGCGTGGACGGAACTGCCGGAACCGGCAGAGGAGTAATTCGCATTTGAACTCTGTTCAGCGTCCTTCGAGACGCGCTTTCAGCGCTCCTCAGGATGAAGATTCTAATTTAGAATAAAAAAATTCTTCATCCTGAGGAGCCGCGTCAGCGGCGTCTCGAAGGGCGTGTATCCTAAAACACCTCCCCAAATGTCTTCCTCAACGCCACATCCACATCCGTCGTCGTTGCGGGAATACCAAGGTCAACCAGCGACGTCACCCCATGCTCCGCAATCCCACAGGGCACAATCCCTGAAAAATGCTCCAACTCTGGTTCCACATTGATGGAAATGCCATGGAACGTTACCCAACGGCGTACTCGCACACCAATGGCGGCGATTTTATTTTCGATGCGTGAGCCATCTGAATTGGCGCCCCGGTCCACCCAGATCCCGACCCGCCCGTCCCGGCGCTCGCCGGTGATGGAGAATTCGCCTAGGGTTTGGATGATCCATTCTTCCAAGTTGCGGACATAGGCGCGCACATCCCGCGTCCGTTCATTCAAGTTCAACATCACATAGGCAACCCGTTGGCCAGGCCCGTGGTAGGTGTATTCCCCACCGCGCCCGGTCTTGTATACAGGGAACCGATCCGGGGTCAGAAGATCGACTGAATTGGCGCTGGTGCCGGCGGTGTAAAGCGGCGGGTGTTCCAAAAGCCAAACCAGTTCAGGCGTGCGGCCGTCGAGGATTTCAGCCGCTCGGGCTTCCATAATATCTACCGCCTCGTCATAGTCGACGGGGGTGTCGCTGATTTTCCATTCGACCTCGGCCATGGGACATTTTCCTAATTTTCACCCAATTGAACAGCAGCGCTTGATAACCTCTTAGGGATTTGGTATTCCCGGCGAACCAAAAAGGCAACTGTTTCAGTTGCTGGATGTCATGTGCGGTCGTGGCGGAACTGGTAGACGCGCAGCGTTGAGGTCGCTGTGGGAGTTAATCCCGTGGAAGTTCGAGTCTTCTCGACCGCACCATCCCCTTCAAAATCCTCAGTACTTTACCTTAGTACTTTACAGGGCAGCGCCTTTTAGGCGTTGTCTCTGCATACGGCCTCGGGCACATTATCCACAAGTGTTGGAGGGTGTCTGGTGAGCGAACCGTCTGAAAATTTGGATGTCGAGCGGAACGATCCGGGACCAGGTGACGGAGATCCCGTTCGCGACCTGCATGTCGAGCTTGAGGACCTGATCGTTCAGGCTTTGGATGCGGGGGATATCGACAGGGTCGAAGGCCTGATCGAGCCGTTGCATTACGCCGATGTGGCCGACCTTCTCGAACGTCTGACTCCTGATGATCGCCATGTGGTTCTGGGCATTTTGGGCGACGACGAAGACCTGCCCGAAATCGTTTCCGAACTAGATGAAACTGTCCGCGACGACGTAATCGACGATTTGGGGCTGGCAAGCGTCGCTGCCGTTGTTCGAGAGTTGGAATCTGACGACGCGGTTCAAATTGTCGAAGAACTGGAAGAGCACGAACAAAAGCAGGTCTTGGACGCCATTCCGGTCAGCGACCGAACGCTGATCGAAGAAAGTCTTTCGTTCCCGGAAGACAGTGCCGGGCGCCTGATGCAGCGCGAGGTGGTGACGGTGCCGGAATTCTGGAGCGTCGGACAGACCATCGATTTCCTGCGCGAAAGCGTCGACGATGAAACCTTGGACCTACCGGAGATGTTTTATGACATTTTCGTTGTAAGCCCGACCCATATGCCGGTCGGTACCATTCCGGTGAGCCGTCTGCTCAGGACCAAACGCCCGGTGAAGACGACGGAAATTATGGAGCCGGAAATGAGGATTATTCCGGTCACTATGGACCAGGAAGATGTCGCGTTTATCTTCCGCCAGCGCGATCTAACGTCGGCCCCTGTGGTAGACGACGGCGGACGTCTGGTTGGTGTCGTGACGGTTGATGACGTGGTCGACGTTATCCATGAGGAAGTCGAAGAAGATATTATGCGCTTGGGCGGCGTGCGGGAGGATGATCTGTACGAAGCGACGATGGCGACGACGTGGTCGCGGTTTTCTTGGCTGTTTGTGAATTTGGGAACGGCCATCGTTGCTTCCATGGTGATCAGTCTGTTTGAAGGGACGTTGGAGGAAATTGTCGCGGTTGCTATTTTGATGCCGATTGTGGCCTCGATGGGGGGGAATGCCGGAACACAGACCATGACGGTGACCGTTCGCGCCTTGGCGATGAAGGAGCTATCGGCCACCAATGCCATGCGGGTTGTTGGCAAGGAAGTCCTGGTCGGGGGCATAAATGGAGTTCTCTTTGCGATCTTGAGCGGGGTCGTTGCTTGGTTTTGGTTCGAAAATATCGGATTGGGTTTGGTGATTGCCATGGCTATGGTGGTTAATATGCTGGTCGCTGGTATTGCCGGAACGACGATTCCGTTGTTTCTGGAACGCTTAGGCGCAGACCCGGCGGTTGCATCGAGCGTGTTTTTGACGACGATAACAGACGTCGTTGGATTTGCCGCCTTCTTGGGGTTGGCTGCGGTATTTTTGTTATAGGGGAATTTTGAGTGCCGACGGTATTATTAACAGGCGCTAGCCGAGGGTTAGGTTTCGAATTTGCACGCCAGTACTCCCTTGCGGGCTGGCGCGTTATTGCGACCTGTCGCGGTGCAAAGGATATGGAACCGCTAACCAAACTCGGCGGTGAGATCGAAGTTCATAAGCTCGACATCTCTGACCACGATCAAATCTTGGCGCTCGCCCATACCCTTAGGCGCGAATCGATTGATGTTTTGTTGAATAATGCCGGTATTCATGGTCCCAGGCCATCTCGTCTTGGTGCAATTGATTACGAAGCCTGGGATGAGGTGTTTCGCGTCAACACCATGGGACCCATGCGCATGACAGAATGTTTTATTGATCATATTGCCCGCAGCGACCGAAAGCTAATCGTCGTTGTATCGAGTATCATGGGCAGCATCACTGACAATGAAGTTGGTGGCGCCTATAGCTATCGTTCGACCAAGGCTGCGGCCAATGCGGTGACCAAGAACCTCGCCATCGATCTTCGCGACCGGGGAGTAACAGTGGTTGCCATGCATCCGGGCTGGGTCACGACCGATATGGGCGGCGCCGGGGCTGATATGGAGGCCGCTGAGAGTATTCGCGCCATGCGGCAGGTGATTGATGGCATCCGACGCGGTGACACGGGGCAGTTCCTAAATTACGACGGCACCGTTATTCCCTGGTAAGGTTTTTGTAGATGACTGATATTATTGAGTTCTTTTTCGATTTTTCGTCCCCCTATGGTTATTTTGCGACGGCTAAGATTGAAGGTTTAGCGAAGAAGCAAGGGCGGGAAACCGTGTGGAAACCCATCATGCTAGGTGCTGCGTTTAAAGAAACCGGCAACATCCCCTTGGCCCAACAACCGATAAAAGGCGATTATTGTATTCATGATTGGGAACGCATGGGCGAGTTTATGGATATGCCTTGGGTTCTGCCGGTTGCGTTTCCCATTCCGACCCTGGCAGCGGCGCGCGCGTTTTATTGGCTCGATGATCAGGATCGACCCTTGGCGAAACGCTTTGCCCAGGCCGCGTACCACCGCTATTTCGGCGAAGGGGTGGATATCACACCAGTCGAGGTCGTTGCTGAAATTGCCACAGGGCTAGGTGTAGACGGCGATGAACTGACGGCTGCGGTTGGCGATCCAGCAATCAAGGATCGATTGAAGCGCGAGACTACAGAGGCTGTAGAGCGTGGTGTTTTCGGATCGCCCTTTTTCATTGTGGATGGTGAGGGCTTCTGGGGCTCGGATCGCATGTGGATGATCAAGAAGCATCTACAGCGGGACAGTTGGACCAAGTCCAGAGAAGAATGCTGATTGGGATATGACACTTAATTTAATCAAATTAGCGGTCGGCGTCGAAGACGTGGATCATCTTCAGGAAATTCAGACGCGGCGTTTGAAAGCGGCGGCCTTGCGCTCGAAAGAGACAAAGTTATTTCATATTACCCGCAACAAGCCCCGGCGCATGGCGGAACTTATCGAAGGTGGCTCTATGTATTGGGTCATAAAAGGGTTTGTTCGTGCACGCCAGTGCATCCTCGGGGTTGAAGACGGAATCGAGGGCGAAACCCGGTCCGGGTGTGGCTTGGTGCTGGAACCGATTCTAGTGCGGACGCAGATGATGCCGTGGAAACCCTTTCAGGGATGGCGCTATCTTGAAGGTGAAAACGCCCCTGTTGATGTAAATTCAGATGCTTCAGAGGTTGAATTACCAGCAGAAATGGCGGCTGAGTTGCGAAATCTGGGGTTACTATAGTAGTCTTGAAGCGATAGATATAAATATTTAATGTGTTCTGGTGAACACGAAGATTGTTTGAAAATAAATTTATCTATATTATGCGGCCTAAGATACTGATGGTGCGCTTTTTCAGGGATCGGTTTTAGGTATACTCGAGAAGGACATTTAATTCATGGCTGATAACGGCGAAAATAAGGTCATTAAGCCCCCAACCTCTTTAAATGATAAGGTTGGCGTTGGTGGCCCTGGTGCTGTGGACTTGAAGGCCATTGAGCGTGCTGAGCAGGCTATTGCTAATCTGGCCGGCGATTACCTTGAATGGGTCGAAGAAGATCTTGAGCGCATTCAAAACGCTGCCAATGCCTTGAAAACGGCGACGGCTGATGAAATGGCCAGTGGGCTAAACGATGTGTTTCAGATTTCCCATGACATGAAGGGTCAAGGCGGAAGCTTTGGCTATCAGTTAATGACGTCCATTGGGGATATGTTGTGTGGCTTGGTCGAAGAACGGACAGAAGCGACGCCTGATCTTATTGAAGTCATTCAAGTTCACATCTCTACCATGAAGTTGGTCATAGCTGAGCGTATGGAAGGTGATGGCGGTATGGGCGGTCGGACTCTGCTTGAAGGCCTTGTTCAGGTCTCCACAAAAGTCCGCAATTCCTAATAATCTTAAAGATTAACTTCGAAGTCTGTTAGCCAAGTCAGCCGCGACTCTGTTTCGTGCAGGGCTTGGTCGAGCCATTTTGGCAGATGGCCTTCGTCTTCCGCATGATGCTGACGTAGATTTTCCAGCCGACCCAATTCTCCCTCGCAAACATCTTTAAGCAATGCGATTTGGTCTTTTTGATCAGATGCGGCCAACAGGTGAAGAAACCTAAACTTGAGCGCAATTATGAGATCGTTGAGGTCTTGTGCTGAAGACCGGACATTGGCGGTTAGAAGGGCATGAAGCGCCGTGCGGCCTTCTTCCGTAATCGCGATCTCTTCATCATCTGCGCCGTCATCTTCAACAGATTCAACCAAGCCTTCATATTTCAGCAGCTCAATTGACGTTCCCATCATATCTAAAGACGGTCCCAACAAATGGCTGACAAAGTGGCGCACGGAATTTGCCAGCACACTATAACGGTACGGTTTAACCGCGAGCGTGCCGAGCGCACAAAGCCGGATGGCTTCTTTTGGTGTTAGGGTATTGTCTGCATACATGACGTTTCTCCCTAAAGTACTATTACGCTGCCGCTCTAAGGCCCAAACGGCCCCAAACTTCTTTTAACGCGTCCAACAAGTGATCCATGTGATCATCCGTATGCAAAGGCGTCGGCGTAAAGCGCAGACGCTCCGTGCCACGGGGGACGGTCGGATAGTTGATCGGCTGGACGTAAATGCCGTGGATATTCATAAGGTCGTCGCTGGCCTGTTTGCAAAGCACAGGATCGCCGACCAAGACAGGGACGACGTGGCTGACCGACGGCATCAACGGAATGCCGGCCTCAATCAGACGACGCTTTAACGTCGCTGAGCGTTCTTGGTGACGTTCGCGAATTTCGTTGTGGTCCATCAGGTATTTGATACTGGCGAGGGCTGCAGCTGCAACGCCCGGGGGCGGTGAGGTAGAGAAAATGAATCCAGTACCGTAAGAACGAATGAAGTCGCACATTGCGTCAGAGCCCGCGATGTAGCCGCCAACAACGCCAAAAGCCTTGGCCAATGTGCCTTGAATGACGGTAATCCGATCCATCTGACCTTCACGTTCGGCGACGCCGCCACCGTGTTGGCCGTACATGCCGACCGCGTGCACTTCATCCAGGAAGGTCATGGCATTATATTTGTCTGCCAGATCACAGAATTCCTTAATCGGCGCTATGTCGCCGTCCATGGAATAGACGGATTCAAAGGCGATCAACTTTGGACGGTCTTTCGGGTAAGATTTTAAAAGATCTTCCAGCGCCTCTACACTATTGTGCTTAAAAACCTTTTTCTCGCACTTGGCAGAGATAATTCCCTCGATCATCGAGTTATGATTGAGTTCATCCGATAGGATTACCAAGTCAGGAATGTTCCGTCCAAGGGTGCTCAAAGTGGTCATGTTGGCGACCCAGCCGGAGGCAAACAACAGCGCAGCCTCGGTCTGGTGTAGTTTCGCTAAGGTTTCTTCAAGCAACACATGAAAGTGGTTGGTGCCAGAAATATTTCGAGTGCCACCCGCACCAGCGCCACAGAGATCAATCGCTTCGTGCATCGCTTCCAAAACTATTGGATGCTGTCCCATGCCCAGATAATCGTTGGCACACCAGACGACGATGTCTCTGACACCGCCTTCATAATGGTTCTTGGCCATGGGGAAGGCCCCGACTTGGCGTTCAAGGTCAGCAAAAACTCTATACCGGCCTTCGTCTTTTAGCTCACGAACGCCATTTTTAAATATCTCGTCGTAGTCCACTACAATCCCTTTCTCTGTTACCTAACCGTAAACAGAAATAGACCAAAATAATCTTAATATCAGTTTATTCTAACCTATTCTGTATGCGAACTTCAACGCTGACGCTGTTATTTTGATTAAGGCAATAAACCTTCACCCTTGGCCCAATCATGGGTTTCATCCAACGCCGCGGCGAAAATGCCGATCATTTCTTCGATTTCGGCATCGCTGATAATCAACGGCGGCGAAAACGCGATGGTGTCACCGATAGCACGACCAATTAGTCCCCGTTCCTGAGCGATGGAGACGAGCTTCATGCCAACCTTTGCTGACGGATCGAATGCTTCTTTGGTTTCTTTGCTCTGGACCAGTTCCACACCAGCGACCAAACCTACACCCCTGACTTCGCCGACCATTGGGTGATCTGCGAATTTATTAAGGCCGTCTTGCAGTGTAGGGGAGACTTGGCGAACGTGTCCGATGGTATCGCGCTCTTCGTAAATTTTGAGGGTTTCCACGGCGACAGCAGCGGGCACAGGATGGCCACCATAGGTGTAGCCATGACCCAGCATGCCGATCTTGGCGCTGTTGTCGGCAAGGGCTTGATACATTTCGTCGCTAATCATCAGGGCTGAAATAGGGAGATACGCCGACGATAGCGCCTTCGCCATGGTGATCATGTCCGGTTTCAGGTCAAACGTGGTGCTGCCCCACATATTGGCGGTGCGGCCAAACCCACAAATGACTTCATCTGCGACGAACAGGATGTCGTATTTCTTCAAGATCGCCTGAACTTTTTCAAAGTAGCCTGCAGGGGGCACGATAACCCCGCCAGCACCTTGGACCGGCTCAGCGAAAAAGGCGGCAATGGTATCCGGGCCTTCGTCCACGATTAGCTTTTCGAGATTGTCTGCAAGACGGGCAGAGAATGCCTCTTCGCTCTCGCCGTCTTCAGCAAAGCGGTAATAGTGCGGGCAATCGGTGTAGAGAATACCGGGAATGGGCAGATCAAAATCTGTCTGGTTGATCGGCAGCCGGGTCAGGCTGGCGGCGGCAAGGGTCACACCGTGATAGGCTTTAGTCCGTGAAATGAGCTTCTTTTTCTCAGGACGACCTTTGGCGTTATTGAAATAGCGCGTCAGCTTGATTGCTGTGTCGATGGCTTCTGACCCGGAGTTTGCAAAAAACACCTTGGACATGGGGCAAGGCGCGAGGTTTATTAGCCTTTCAGCCAATTCGATGCCGATATCGGGAACTTTTCCGCCAAATCCATGATAAAATGGCAGTTTCCGCATTTGCGCCACGGCAGCTTCGACCAAGCGTTCTTCGCCAAATCCCAAAGACGTGCACCACAGCCCGGCCATGCCTTCGATATATCCGTTGCCGGAATCATCAAACACGCGAACACCTTCGCCGCGGGTAATGACCAAGGGGCCGGATTTTTCGTGAGCGCGGAGGTTCGTGTAGGGATGCAAATAGTTCGCGATGTCCCGGCTGGCGGCCGAGTTGCCTTGGTTCGTCATGTTCAAAAACCTTTTAAATCCGCCGCTTTATCACGGCAATAGTTGTTTATATTAATGGGATGAGCCTTGATCTTAATCAATGGATGAGCAACAGACCCTGCGATTAGATCAAAAATTTTTGGCAGCCCCATATATATGGCTCGTATATATAACGATTTAAAATGAATTTTAAACGAGTTTAAGCTCTTCCGGCATCAAATAGGCCACCCGCCTGCCAATCCAAGATCATACGGGCAAGACCAGGGATAAGCTTGTCCGGGTCTGGTTCTCCTGGCAGGGAACCAATAATTTTACCACTCGGGTCGGTAATTATGAGGGTCGGGCAGGTATTAATTTTATAGCTGGTCCACAGTTCCAGTTTGATATCATGGGCTACAGGCAGGGTAATCCCATGGTAATCAATAACTTTTAGGAGTTGAGCCGAAGCAGGCTCTGCCGGAAATGTTGGCGCGTGAATGCTGACAACGGAGGCATCATCGGGGAATTCGTCCTCAATGGTTTTGAGAACGGAAAGAGTATTAATGCAGGGAAAGCAGCCTGATACCCAAAATGCAATAACACCCAGACGTCCGTGAAGGTCGCTGATTTTCACCGGCGCATCAATATTAAACCAATCGATGCCACTCCGGTTTATTTCCGGTGCTTGAATAAGACCCAGCATGCTATCAGCCGCCATCACGTTTAATTCACTGCTAATATTGACGGCTCCCGTTCCGCCGGGTGCCAACTTTGTTCTCAGTCGTCATTTGGGGGCGATAAATGAAGGTGCCAGTCTTATTTTTAAACCATGCCGTGGGATTGCCAATTTATCCACCGGGTGTGAATAAGTTATCCATATTATTACCTATTGTAAATAAAGGGTTGTTAGTAAGTTTTAAACCTAATTAGCAATTTATCCACAGGATGGATTATCGTGATTATTCCATCGCTTTTGGGTCCAATGCGTCTTGCAAACCGTCGCCTAGGAAATTAAAGGCAATAACGGTGGTGAAGATCATCATGCCTGGGTAAACCGCCAAGGCGGGCGCGGTCCAGATTAATTCCTGTGCGTTCGTAAGCAGATTCCCCCAGCTCGGGAGGGGCGGTTGTATGCCAAGTCCTAAAAAGCTCAGCACTGATTCTAGAAGGATCACGTTGCCCACCGATAAGGTCGTCGCAACAACGATCGGGGAAACCAGATTGGGCAGAATATGGACCCCCATGATGCGCAGGTCACTGGCCCCGTGGGAGCGGGCGGCGAGCACGAAATCCCTTTCTCTCAGACTTAATGCCGCCCCCCGAACCAACCGCGCGACTGTCGTCCATCCAACCAAGGCAACGATCAGGATAATCCGATAAAGGCTGACGTTTTCGGAATTGGCGATGGCGTCGGGAATGCCAACCTTTTCCAAATCCAGCGCCGCAAGCACGATCAGCAGCGGCAGAAGCGGCAACGAAATAATGCCATCCGTAAATCGCATTAAGAACGCATCGGCCCTGCCGCCATGATATCCCGCGTATAGGCCAACAGCAGTGCCCAATCCAGCCGCGGCCAAGGCTGCCGTCATGCCGACCATCAACGATACTTGGCCGCCGTAGAGCAGGCGAATCAGGAAATCGCGTCCTAACTCATCCGTGCCCAGAGGATGGCTGGCTGAGGGACCTGAGAACCTCGCCAACAAATCTACGTCATCTGCGGCAATACCAAGAATGGCCTCAGCCACCGGTGCGCCGAGGGCCAGCACCGTCAGCACGATTAGTACCAGTCCACTGGCAAGGGCCAGCTTATGGCGCTTAAAACGCTTATAAGCGAGGGAGAGGAGGGTGGTTGAAGCGGTCATCTATAGGAAATCCTCGGGTCCAACCAGGCATAGGCCAAATCCGCTAATAAGTTCCCGATCAAGGTCACGCCTGTTGCCAGCAAAAGCGCCACCAACGCTAAGTTAAAATCGTTGCCCATGATTGAGTCGAAGATCAGCTTGCCCATGCCGGGATAGGCAAACACCGTTTCCGTCACCAGGGCACCTGAAAATAGGAAGCCAAAATCCAGCGCGATAATGGTAACGACCGGAATCATTGCGTTCCGGAGGGCGTGGACAAGGACGATCCGAACCTGCCCGGCTCCCTTGGCCTTGGCCGTGCGAATGTAGTCTTGGCGGAGCGTCTCAAGCATCGCCGCCCGCATATAGCGGGTATGGCCGCCGACGCTGGCGATGGTCAGGGTCATCACCGGTAGAACCAGGAACTGAAGCTTGGTCCAAGCACCGCCCGCCGCCAACTCTCCAGTTCCACCCGCCGGTAGAACCCCCCATGTTACGGCGAATAAGATAATCAGCAGCAGGGCCAGCCAGAATGCCGGCATGGAAATCCCGCCGAACGCGAGCAAATTAATTGAGTAGTCCAACTTGGAATAGGGCTTTAGGGCCGCAATCAAACCAGCAGGCAGGCCAATCAGCAACGAAAGTCCAATCGCGATCCCAATGAGCACCACTGTATTGGCGAGTGCCGGGAACAAAACATCCAGCACGGGTTTGGCGAACAATCGAGAATACCCAAAGTCTCCGGAAACTGCAGCTCCCAGCCAGTTTCCATAACGCTCCATAATCGACTTATCCAGTCCATATAGTTCGCGCAACCGAATAGCGTCTTCGCTTGTGAGCTTAGGGTCCGCGCTGATCATCAGGTCAATTGGATCACCCGGCATCAAGCCCATCAGCCCGTAAATGACAAACGACATGACAGACAGCACGATCAAGGAATGCAGAGCGCGGTGGCCTAAATAACCAATCATGACCCGCCCTCTTCATTTAGGTGGCAAGCGACGCCGCCCTTCAATAACGGAGCCTCCCTCCGGCATCGATCAACCGCCACCGGGCAACGAGGATGGAATGCACAGCCTGAAGGTGGGTTCAGCGGGCTTGGCACGTCACCCTTGAGCGTGCTGCCGGGTGTGCGCTTGCCTTCGCCGATCTTGGGTGCAGCGGCAATTAGGGCTTGGGTATAGGGATGTCTGGGATTCTCGAAGACTTCTGCAACGGGACCTTCCTCAACAATTTTACCGAGATACATTACTGCGACCCGATCTGCGAAGTGCCGGACGACGGTTAAGTCATGGCTGATGAATAGGAAGGTGAGGCTGTGCGCCTCCTTCAGGTCAGCCAATAGGTTCAAGACTTGGCTCTGTACTGACACATCTAAGGCTGAAACCGGCTCATCAGCGACGATGATTTTGGGCTCCAAAGCAATGGCGCGGGCGATGGCGACGCGTTGGCGTTGGCCACCTGAAAACTGGTGTGGATAGCGGTTAACGTCGTCCGGGCGCAGCCCTACCGACTCCATAAGCGCCGCCACTTTCTCTGTTCGTTCCCGTGCCGTGCCAATGCGGTGAATGGTCAGTGGCTCAGCAATGGCTGCCCCCACAGGCTGGCGTGGGTTCAATGATCCGTATGGGTCCTGAAAGACCATTTGAATTTCTTGCCGGGCGTGTCGGAGGTCTTTTTTTGAAAGTTTGCCCAACTCCACTCCTTCCAGGTGGACGCTGCCACCGGTCGGCGGAACAAGCCACGAGACCGCGCGGGCCAAGGTCGTCTTGCCGCAGCCAGATTCTCCGACGATGGCCAGGGTCTCTCCTGCATATAGGTCGAGATCGGCGTTGTTCACCGCCACGAGGTTTCTGCCATGGGAGACAGGAAAGCGATGAGTGATGGCCCGAGCTTGGAGGAGGGGGGCTTGGAGGAGGGGGGGGTGGCTCATGATCCGCCCTTCCAACACGCTGTACCGTCGACTAACGGTGGTGTTTCAACCCTGCACCGGTCTTCCGCAATGGGGCAGCGAGGCGCAAACGCGCAACCTCCGGGTAGGTTACGCAGGTCTGGAACCTGCCCTGGGATCGCCGGAAGACGTTCATTTTTAGTATGAGACTGAGGCAAGGTAGCGATGAGTCCCTGGGTGTAGGGATGATTTGGGGTAGCAAACAAATGGGTGGCAGATTCCTGTTCAACCACCCGGCCCGCGTACATCACCATGACCTCGTCAGCAATTTCAGAGACCACCCCTAGATCGTGAGAAATAAACAAAACAGCCAGCCCCAATTCCGCCTGCATCTCCATGATTAGGTCGAGAATTTGCGCCTGAACGGTGACGTCGAGCGCCGTGGTAGGCTCGTCTGCGATCAGAATATCGGGCTTACAGATCAACGCCATCGCAATCATCACCCGCTGACGCATGCCGCCGGAAAGTTGGTGGGGATAGCTATCGGCCCGCGCTGCCGCATCGGCAATTCCGACCTGTTCCAGCATCTGCACGGCTTGGCTGTGAGCGTCCGCCTTGCTCATAGGTTCATGCAGCCACAAGGCTTCAGCGACCTGTGCCCCAACTGAAAATACAGGGTTGAGCGCGGTCATCGGTTCTTGGAAGATCATGCCAATGCGCTTACCGCGAAGGGCCGTGAGTTCTGGCTCGGTGAGTTCCAGAAGGTCATCGCCGCCATATGAAATCCGCCCGCCCGTGATGTGTCCTGGCGGCGGCACTAGGCCTAACAGCGACAGGGCCGTAACCGACTTCCCACAGCCCGATTCGCCCACCAACCCGAGGGTTCTACCCGCTTGGAGAGCAAACGAAACGCCATCAACGGCGGCTAGGTCTCCGCCGTCCGTTGCGAAGGCAACGCGGAGGTCTTCAACCTGAAGGGAGGTGGTCAAGGTCGTTTGCCTAAAACGCCACTTGGTCGCCGCCTTTTAGGGCCAAGCGTTGGCGGGCTTCGGTTGGGGTCGCAACTTCCAACGAAAGATCTTCAACGATGCGCCTGATTTTGCTGACTTGTTCGGCGTTGGACTTGGCGAGTTTGCCTTTGCCGATGTAGAGCGAATCTTCCAGCCCCACCCGGACATTACCGCCCAAAATTGCGCCTGTCGTGGTAAAAGCCATTTGGTGGCGTCCTGCTGCCAAGATTGACCATTCGTAGTTTTCCTCACCGAACAGCTTGTTAGCCATGCGTCGCATGTGGGTCAGATTTTCAATATCGGCACCGATGCCGCCCAGAATGCCAAAGATGGTTTGAACGAAGAACGGCGGTTTGACGAGGCCCCGGTCAACGAAGTGGGCGAGGTTATAGAGATGTCCCATGTCATAGCATTCGAATTCAAACCGAACGCCGTGGCCTTCGCCGAGTTCCTGTAAGACCCATTCAATGTCCTTAAACGTGTTTCTAAAGATGAAGTCGCGGGTCATTTCCAGGTATTCCGGCTCCCATTTGTGTTTCCAGTCGAAAGGTTTGTCTAGGATGGGGTAGAGGCCGAAGTTCATGGAACCCATGTTCAACGACGTCATTTCAGGACTGGCCCGAAGCGCGCCGGCGCAGCGTTCTTCCAATGTCATGCCGTGTCCGCCGCCAGTAGTAATGTTGACCACAGCGTCCGTGGACTGCTTAATGCGCGGCAGGAATTCCATGAACCTGTCTGCAGATGCAGTCGGTTTACCATCTTCCGGGTCGCGGGCATGTAGGTGCAGGATAGAAGCTCCAGCCTCGGCCGCAGCAATGGCGCCTTCGGCTATTTCATTGGGGGTAAGGGGCAAATATTCCGACATGGATGGGGTGTGAATTGATCCTGTGACTGCACAGGTAATGATGACGCTTTTAGCCATGGTGTCCTCCGTAAGATTTTGTTTCGCTACACTGGCATAACTTAACCTGGAAATCCACGCGTAGAGGTCCTAAACAGTATTTATGCAATCAAACGGCCTTCACAACGTTGTTGCCTGCCAAGGAAGCGATAAAACCGCCCTGGAACAGCGGCCTATGCCGGAGGTTGGTGCTGGGGAATTATTGCTAAAACTTCGGGTCGTGGGCTTTTGTGGTACTGATTTATTTAAGCTGAATACCGGCAGTGCCTCTGTTGGCACCGTGTTGGGCCATGAATTGGTTGGCGAAGTTGTTGCCGTTGGTGATGGCGTTGAAGGTTTTAACGTTGGAAACCGAGTCGCTGTCCCGCACCACGTGCCATGCGGTAAATGCGTGGTGTGCAGACGTGGTAATGAAACCATGTGCGAGACATTTCGTGAGAATTTGATGGAGCCGGGGGGATTTGCCGACACGGTCTTAATCCGTCCGCGCGCTGTCGAGCTCGCCGCCCACGTCCTGCCGGATCATGTGAGCGACGAGGCCGCGGTGTTTGTGGAGCCTGCGGCGTGCGTGCTGCGCGGTGTGGAAAGGTCCGGTATCACAGCCGAAGGGACCGCCGTGGTCTTAGGTGGCGGCAGTATGGGGTTGCTGCATCTATTGGTTTTGCATGCTGCGTTGCCAGGAGTGAAGGTCATCGTCATTGATCCTGTGCCCGAACGACGAGAACTCGCGCTGGAACTGGGGGCGGCTAAAGCAGCTATGCCCGGTAATGAGGCCTTGGCAGTGGTGAAATCTTTGACCGATGACACCGGTGCCGATGCGATATTCGATACGGTTGGCGGGAATAGGACTTTGCAGGCGGGGCTCGACCTGTCGCGGCAAGGCGGGTCCATTGTGCTATTCGCCCATGCTGGAGATGGCGAGCGGGCTGATTTTGATTTGAATGATTTATTCAAGTACGAACGCCGAATTTTGGGGACCTATTCTGGTGCGGTCAAAGAACAAGTGGGCATTTTTGAATTGATCACGTCCGGTGCCTTGGATCCGACGCCTTTGGTGACCCATTCCATGCCGCTGGATGAATTTCAAAAGGGTGTCGATTTGGTGCGCCAGCATAAGGCGCTCAAAGTCCTGTTCACGCCTTCGCGGGAGTCTGCGTAATGGAAACCATGCGGGGGGCGGTGCTCTTGGGACCTGAAGAGATACAGGTTCAGGATATTCCTGTTCCCCGTCCGGGTCCTGGCGAACTATTGATGCGCGTTGAAGCCGCGACTACATGCGGCACAGATGTAAAAGTTTTTAAGCGCGGTGGGCATCCGCGCATGCTGAAGGTTCCGACCCTGTTTGGTCATGAAATGGCTGGAACTGTGGCAGCGGTAGGAGAGGGTGTTAGCAAATTTTCTGTGGGCGATAACATTGTTGCTGCCAACTCTGCTTCGTGCGGGGAGTGTGACTATTGCCAGCGGGGTCGCGAAAACCTATGCGACGATTTACTGTATATAAATGGCGCATTTGCTGAGTATTTGTTGGTTCCTAAGCGCTTTGTCGACCGTAATACCCACAACATACCGAACGGTTTGTCTTTCGAGCGTGCAGCCCTGACAGAGCCGCTGGCGTGTGTGCTGCACGGCATGGATGCGTGTGAGTTAGATCGGTATGGTGAGACAGAGGTCATTGTCTTTGGCGGGGGTCCGATTGGGTTATTGTTCGTCGGCGCGCTGGCCATGTCAGGGCATCAGGTCATCCTGGCCGATCCCAACCCGAGTCGCTTGGACGTCGGTAAGGCTTTGGGGGCTGCGAAGACTGTGAAGATCGTCAGAGGCGGAGGACAGGCCGACGCGGTTCGAGCGGTCACTGATGAAGGCAAAGGAGCGTGGGTCGCCGTTGATGCATCCGGCGTTCCCGAAGTCTGGGTGGATGCCATAAACTGCGTTCGGCCGGGCGGATTGGTCAACCTGTTTGGCGGCTGTGCACCGGGCACGTCGATTGAGTTGGATACCCACTTGGTTCACTACAGCGAACTGACGGTCAAGGGCGTTTACCACCATCGGCCTGATACCATCCGCCGGGCGCTGCAACTCCTGGCCGACCCGGCGTTTAAGGCGGACCTGTTGTTGTCTGCTGAAATGTCGGTTGAGGATACGGAAGCAGCGCTGCGTTCGATGATCGCTAAGGATAGTTTGAAGGTTGTGATCAAGGGGAACAGTAGCTAAGCATTTTTATGCTAACATGTTCGGTCGGTTGGGGGTGGATTGGGAACAGACCAGTGCAAACACTGCGACGGAAAATGAAACGAATTGGACTTGTGATTGCTACGGGTGCAGCACTCGTCGGCTGCCAAGTCGAAATTGTCGGCCATTCCACTGACATGAGCCAGCTAATGGTCGCTTCCGGCTCTATTGATCCCCTGACCTTGATTGCCAACTACCACCTTCGCCTTCCCGGCCAAAACCTAACGTGCAATGGAGAGGCACACCGGACCTTTAAATCACCGGGCTTTGGCGGCGTTGGGGATCGATTTAACGGCACTCTTCGCTGCAATGATGGACGCAAAGGTGAGATGGAACTCGTGGTCGAGGGGACGCTCGCCGGCAGCGGCCAAGGCAAAGATGAATGCGGTAACGTTTTTCACTTTGTCTATGACGCTGATGGGGAGACTATCAGTGATAAGAGAGAGGAGTTTGAGGCTAAAATTCGCGCTTCCGGGCGCACTTGGGTCGATAAGTGTAAGATTAAGAAAAAAGCGCCACCCCCTGCCATTGCGGCCAAGTCCGCGCCGAGTGGCGCGCTTGAACAGCAACTGGCGTTGCTCAAGCGGCTCAAGGACCGGGGACTGATCAACGATACCGAATACGAAGCCAAAAAACAGGTCGTGTTGAATCGCCATTTGGGTATTGAGCGCGCTGCTATTCCATCGACGCCTATGGCGGTAGCCGTTCCTACCCAGAAGGCAAAGATGGTGCGCCTTGGCGATATTGATTTTGGGACGTACCACGCCCTTGTCATTGGGTCGAATGACTACCGCTACCTGCCTAAACTTAAGACTGCCACAGGCGATGCCAAGGCTGTGGCGGCGTTGTTGACGTCCGCGTATGGCTACAAGGTAACCATGCTCGAAAATGCGACACGCTCGGAAATTCTTGATGCACTGGACACCTACCGCGAGCAGCTAACCGACAAAGATAATCTCTTGATCTATTACGCCGGTCACGGCTGGCTTGATCAGGCAGGTGAGGAAGGCTACTGGCTGCCGGTGAACGCGCGCGCCAACCGACGCACCAACTGGATTTCCAATGCGCGCATCACCAGCACGCTGCGCGCCTTGAATGCCAGACACGTCCTGGTTGTTGCGGACAGTTGCTACTCCGGAACACTCGTGAGAGGGATAAAAGTTAGTCAACCAACCCCAGATTACATCCGCCGAATGGCCGAAAAGAGAGCACGTCTGGTGATTACCTCTGGTGGGCTGGAACCCGTTGCCGATAGCACAGGGGGTGGGCATTCCCCATTTGCGACGGCATTTCTGGAGTCTCTGAAAAATAACGATAGTATTTTGGATGGTACTCAGTTGTTTAATCAACTGCGCCGCCCGGTAATGCTAAAGGCCGACCAAACGCCTGAATATGCCGATGTCCGAAAGGCCGGTCATGAAGGCGGTGATTTTCTCTTTGTTCGGCGTTGAATACTTAGCCTCTCCGCCAGTGCTCGACCCACAATGTTGACGGGTCCTGATGCCCCGTAGGCTCTAGGCCCTTGAGCCATTTGGGAAGTATATAGGGCTCTGCCCGGAAATAGAGGGGGATCACCGGCAGGTCGTCGGCGTAGATGGTTTGAAACCGATGCCAGAGCTTTTGGCGTTTGTCGCGGTCTAGCTCCACTTCAATTCTTTCCAGCAACCCATCCATTTCCGGGTTCTTGTATCCAGTGTAATTCTGGCCCGCGAAATTGTTTTCTTTGCTGGGGATGTGGTCGGAATGCAAGGTCGTTCTGGGAACACTCTCAGGCGAACTGATCCAGGCGAACATGGCCATGGCTTTGAATTTTCGTTGGGTGACTGTCTGGCCGAAGAAGACGCGTGCGGGTTGGTTCTTAATACGAACATCAATTCCAAGTTTCTTCCACTGGCTTTGCAGAACTTGCTCAACCAATTCACGCGACCGGTTACCTGCCGTAGTCATGATGTCGAGGGTTAGGGTTTCGCCCTTTTTATTGACCAGCTTGCGACCGCGCTTGGTCCAGCCGGCTTGTGTCAAAAGCTGCTTGGCCATTTTTGGATCGTGACGATAGGTCGGAATATCTTTCGCAACAATCCAGTCGAGCGGGCTGACGGACGTATGTGCGACAGGCTGGCGACCGCCAAACAACTGCCCAACGATCAGGTCTCTGTCGAGCGCATATAGAAGCGCCTTTCGGACCCGTTTATCTTTCAAGAACGGGTTGTCCAAGTTTAAATCAAGATGTTCGTAAATCAGCCCGGCCTTGTAGGAAATATTGAATTTCTTACCGTGGCGGCGTTCGAAGGCCACAGCCTGATCCACGGTTAGCCCTAATTCCCCCGCGATCATATCGATCGTGCCGGATAAAAGATTGGCCTCCAGGGCGGCGGTATTGCCGATGACGCGGACAATTATACGCTGGAAATAAGGCTTCTTGCCCCACCATTTAGGATTTCGTTCCAGAACAACATGAGAGCCTGGTTTGACCTTGCTTATAACGTAGGGGCCGAAGTAAAGGCCCGCATTGGCCGTGTCGGTATCGAACGCAGTCTGATGCTTATATTCGGCGGGCTTGGCGAAGTTATTTTTGTCGATGTGTTTCGGGACCAGAAGAAATCCATTGATGGCGCTGTAATCGAAAGTGCGCTTATCAAAGTGCAGGGTGAAGGTTTTCGCATCTTTCACATCGATCTTGTAAAGGCTGCGATAGAATTCCATGCCGGCAACACCACTCAGGCGATGGCGACCGATTTTCCAGGTAAACACCACGTCTTCAGTTGTGACAGGTACGCCATCTCCCCACACAGCTTGAGGTAAGATGGTATAGGTAACGGCGATGCCGCGTTTTCCTTTTGGCGTGAGTTCAGGCTTCGCCAGGCCGTTCTTGAGGGTCGGGAGCTTGGTGCAGAGCAGGCAGACCAATTTCCAATTTTTGTCGTATGCCGTAAACGGACGGCGGGTCATGGACAGGATATAGGTCTTGGCCATCATCGAATCTATATTGGGATGAAAGGTAGACGGGAATTGCGTGATCCCGATGGTCAGTTCGTCCTTCTTATCGGCAGCGTTGGCACCGACCACCTGAAAAAACATGACTGCCAATAATAGAGTTGCTTTTAAGTACACCGATTTGCCCGCCTGTCGCCAAAGTTCTTTGGTTATAGGCGCTCAGAGGGCACGCGAGAAGTCAAAAAATAGTGTGTTTAAGAGACCACGCGTTCTTTTGGGAATATGACGCGGGCCGTTGTCCCTATGTCTATTTCGCTTTCAAGAACAAGGGTCCCGCCGTGGGCCTCGACCAATCCGTTGGTGAGCGGCAACCCCAACCCTGTCCCTTCTGTATGTATCTCTGAATTAGAATAGACTTGGCCAAATTTTGCCATTGCAGTTTCCAGGTCAGCAGGATCCATTCCTGTACCATTATCAATGACTTCCATAATCAAAGCCCCGTCCTTGGCCATCCTGCCCTCAATTTTAACGGTTCCAGAATCACGAGAATACTTAATCGCGTTGGAGAGCAAATTTACCATAATCTGCTTCAACCGGCGTTCGTCCGCTCTAAGTTTTAAGCCTTCGTCATCAATGATGTTTTGTAATTCGATATTGTCTTGGTCGGCACGGGTCTGCACCAAAAGAATTGCCTCGTCGGTCAATGTTTTTATGCCGACGTCGGTTTCGTGAAGGTCAAGTTTGCCAGCCTCAATCACCGATACATCAAGAATGTCATTGATTAATTCGAGCAGGTGTTGGCCTGAAATATGAATGTCCTTTATGTATTCCACCTGTTTTTCATTAGCGAGTTCACCGAATACATTCCGATCCAGGGTTTCTGAAAAACCAATGATGGCGTTCAGAGGAGTGCGCAGTTCATGGCTCATATTTGCCAAAAATTCCGATTTGGCGTGACTCGCTGATTCGGCAAGTTTTGTGGCTTGAAGAAGTTCGACTTCAATTCGTTTGCGCTCTTCGATTTCGCCCCGTAATTGCTCTGTACGTTCTTCAATTCGAATTTCAAGGTTGTCGTGTGCTTGACGAAGTGCGTCTTCCGCCTCTTTCCGGGCGGTAATATCGAAGTGCCAAATCATAGTACAATTTTGATCATCGAATTTGACGGGGCGAGAGTTCATAGAATCCCACCACTGAGTTCCATCTGCTCTTAGACGCAGTGCCTCAAAATCAACTAAATCTTTATGTTTCGACATGATCTTTAGAGTCTGATGAAATACATCCGGATCAACAAATGTATCTACGATATTAGCCTCTAGTATTTGTTGGCGAGTGTTACCTGCGAACATTTGAACAAGCGCACTGTTAACAAATAGGCGGTTGCCAGAATTATATTTATCGTCATTCGACTGGGTCACGATTGCTATCCCAACCGGGCTATTTTCCAGAACCTCACGGAGCTGTCTTTCACTTTCGCGAATGGAGGCTTCGGCTTTTTTGCGTTCGGTAATGTCCGTCATGACCGATATGACGGCGGTATCTTCTTCTGAGCGTAAGTTAAATGGATATTTTTGGTTGTAGAGGATGCGGGTTGTTCCGTTCCCGAACGTTCGCGTGAGTTCTGAAAATGAAGGCTTGCCGGTCGAGAGAACGGATCTGTCACTCTCAATGATAGAACGGGCCGTGTTTTCGGGAAATAGGTCGTATAGAGACTTACCTACCATTTCAGAAGGCTCCATCTCCATCCATTCACCATAAGCTTTATTCGAAAATACAAGTTTTCCTTCACGGTTTTTTATGCTTACGGAGTTTGGGAAGTTATCGACGATCCTTTTGAAGTGTTCTTCGCTTTCGTCTCTTTTTTCGATAGCGTCTTTTAAACTGAATCTCATCTCGTTGATGGAGGCCACTAATTGATCAAGTTCGTCCTTTGAATCTGCTGCGGCTGGTGGACGGTCCAGTTTTAGGGGGGTGTCGAGTTGATCTAAGTTGATTTGGCGTAAAAAGTTTGTTGCCGTAGTGACGTGGCGAGTCACCAAGTTTGAAAAGAGGACAAAAATTAAGATTGCAACGAGTGCGATAATAACGCCTGTCGAGAAAAGAATTACAAGGGCCCGATTGAATAGTGTGTTGTAAATACGGGACAAATCCGCATGAACGGTCAATCTACCGATGTCCTGGGCTGATCCTTTGTAGGGCGCAATTAGAGTAAATTTTCGTGTAATAGATTGGCGATCTAATTTTGTCCCGGTGCTGCTGATGATCTCGTTCTCATGATAAATTTCCGCGAAAGCCATGTTGGGCAAGCGGGTAATTCCATTCAGAAGGAGAGCAATTTGTGTTTCGTCAACAACCCAAACTGCTTGGGATATGCTATTTAAATAGCCTGTTTTAATTTGTGAGAAGCTTTTGTCTATAAGTTTAATTTCGCCTTTGTATTCGATATAAATCTGAAATGCTGTTGCCAGAATCGTAATAATAGAACTAAATAATATAATAAATAATATTAGCTTCTTGGCTATAGTGTTATTTTTACTATTGTAAGGCGTCATTTTCATCTGCGAGTCTATGAAATATCATATTTAAATTTTAGTTATTTAACGGAGACGCAATCAAATAAATTTTAACTTAACTTGAGATTATAGTATAGCGCCCTCGCTCATCGAAGAAAGGGGCTATAATTTTAGCACCTTATCGACGCGAGTCGTTCATTCATTTTTGACATAATTTAGCGTTTTAAAACCCATAAAAAGGGCCGGTCCTTGGTGAAAAGGACCGGCCAAGTGGGAGTCTAGGTATTGGGTCAGAAAAGGAATGTGCCTTCCTGTGGGTGTCGGTGGGATGGGATTGGAAGGGCACCTTCCGAGTTGTTTTCCTGACCCATGTCCATTAGGGCGCTCGACAATGGCGCAAGCGTGTCGCAAATAAGGTCTTTTTGTGGCTGGGATATAGGGGCCGCTAGGTGTTGTCTTGAATTTCCATTTCGCCTTGGCTGACCATGACAGAACTACCACTGACCCGAATGCCTGTAATTACGCCTTTCGAAATATCGGCTTCTATTTCAAGCCGACTGGGGCGCCCCATTTCAACTCCTTGATCCACCGACCAGCAGGCGGTTCCGTTTTTTAAAGTCCCGGATGGAACAAGAAAACCAGCAAGTGCCGTGGCTGCGCCGCCAGTAGCAGGGTCTTCTACAATTCCCATGGATGGGGCGAACATCCGGGCACGATATGTCGAATACGGACCACCATCGCCAAATGAACCGGATGGGGTCAGGAGGTAGGGATGAGGCGCCCAATAATCTGAGAGAAGACGTTCCCAAGCCTCGGGCCGAATTTGAGCCCTGGCCAACGCATCAAGGTCCCTGAGCATTATGAAAAGAAAACCCACGCCACAGGATACAGCATTAGGGGCGGGATCGCTTAGAATATCATCTTCATTGAGTGATAGAACCTCCGCAAGGTCCGTGTTGGAGGGCGGGGGTGCGCCGTACTCAGGCATTTGAGCCGCAGATAATTGTGCCTGGGTGGGGTGACCATTGGCCCCATAGATTGTCACCGGAACAGGGCCGACACCTTCTTCAAAGACAATACGAGTTTCAGGACCTTCGAGTGGAATCTCGCCGATGGCAGCCAATAGATGAGCCGTACCGACGGTTGGATGGCCTGCAAAGGGTAGTTCTGTACCCGGCGTAAAGATGCGCAACTTTCGGGTATGGTCAGGTTGATCCGGTGGCAACACGAACACGGTTTCCGAAATATTGAATTCACGCGCAACCGTCTGCATTTGCGCCGTATCCAGCCCGCGACCATCGGGAAATACGGCCAGCGGATTGCCACCAAAAATACGATCTGTGAAGACGTCTAGAGTATAGTATGCATAACGCGCCATAATAGAATCCGTCTCAGGTGTTATTTGCCACGTGAGGGTGGTTTACGCCTCTCGCATTTTAATAACAACTTTTATGGCGCCATCAATCTTTTCGCGCGCGTATTTGATGGCTGTGGGCACTTCGTCTAACCCGAAGGTGTGGGTGTGGATTGGCTTGGCGTTAATTCGTCCTTGCGCCATGAGAGAGCCAGCCCGTTTGACGGCGCTTTTGCCTTCGCCGCGAATGCCGAACATATAGATGTTATCCATGACCAGTTTGGCTGGATCGAACGTGACAGGTTGGGCGGCGAATGCTGCGAGACAGATGCGTCCGCCACGACTGACCATATCGGCGGCTTCATTCAGGGCATTGGGCGCACCGGAACATTCCATGACGTAGTCACAGCCAGGACCTCCGGAAATCTTACGGACCTCTTCAACGACATTCACGTCGCGGGCATTCAGGGTGATGTCCGCGCCAAGTTCACGACCGATCTCCAGGCGGTTATTCTCAATGTCCGTCAAAATGACCGGAGCGGCGCCGAGCGTCTTAGCGACGGCAATTGCCAGCAAGCCGATGGGGCCACCTCCCGTGACGACTACGCTTTCCCCAGCAATAAGCCCGCCCAAGACATCAAGCCCGTAGGTGGCGGTTCCTGCCGTGACAATAAGCGTCGCTTCTTCGTCACTTATGCCTTCCGGCACGCGTATAAGAGTGTTGATATTATTAACCGCGTATTCGGTAAAACCACCATCTGTCGTGTAGCCATTTGCCCTGTGTCCCTTATCCTGGTCGCCGTAGTTTTTGCCGTAGTTGTGGCAGGACGTGTACATGCCTTGGCGGCAGCGTTTGCAGCGCCCACACCCCGCATGTATTTCAACAGCGACCCGTTCACCAACCTCAATTTCGTCAACGCTAGTCCCCAGTTTCACCACGGTCCCCATGTATTCGTGGCCCGGGATGAATTGCTTGTTGAACGGCAGCCCGCCTTCAATCATGGCAGGTGGGCCGTGGGAAATGACTTCCAGGTCCGTGGCACAGACAGCAATCGCGTCAATGCGAACGAGGACTTCGGCCGGACCTGGTTGCGGAACCGGTTTTTCGATGAGTAAAAGCTCGTCCGGGTCTCCTAGGACCCAAGCTTTCATTGTTTTGGGAATATTTAGCGCCGTCATACATAGACCTTGGTTAGAATGCGTTGGGGCCGAACATCCATGTAGGTGATGCCGCTGGCGTTGACCCCAAGGTTGACCATGAGTTTGGCGAGTTCGATGGCGGCTGTGTATCCCTCAAGCACAGGTACATCCCATCCGCGGGCTCTTAGGCCGTCCCGAATGTAAGGCTGGAGCCAGAAGGTCATTGAGCAGCCAAGAGTTATGACTTCGGCACCGTCTTCGATAATCGCGGCCTCTGCCTGGTCGATGGCGCGTTCGACGGCGACGGAAGGCTCGCCGCGTTCTGCGGCAAAGGTTTGTTCGGTCAAGGTGTCCGGGTCTGTATCTCCCGGTCTTGGCAGGCTGTAGCCAATGTTTCGGATCGACCGGCAGCGATCTTGTAACTGGTGGGCGCGGATGAGATCGCGGTAATAAACGTTGTGCACACCTTCGATATCGATAATCGAGAAACCATCCCCCAGAAGGGTTGCTAGGTACATCTGAGAGAATGCGTTGGCAGTGACAACGACGCCAAATTTACGGCCAATTTCACGAGATTCGATAAACCCAGGTTCACCACCACCCAACAGAATGATCCCGTTGTATTTTCCAGACTCACACGCTTCACGAACGCCTTTCATACGCGCCGTGGCGGCGTAGGCGAATTCTTCGCGGGATTCGACCGACCAGTTGCCATAGGGCGGTTCTGCCCCCGGATGAAGTTCCCAGTTCACATCATCAAGATGGGAGAGGACAAAGTCGTTATTGAGAAGCCGTTGTTCCTTAGGTGTTTCCGTCGGTAATGAATAGCCAGGAACAGTAAACTGGTCTTGATCGGGCAGCTTGAAGGGTGGGATGAGCAAAAAGTTGTACTTAGAGGATGCGGTCATAATCTTCGCCTTAATTAATTGGGCGAGCGAAAACTTACCGGACGCGCCGACACGGTCCGCTCGTCGGACTGAACAAAGGCAGACCGTAGAACAGATTAAATTTCTGAAACATGATCGGGGTCAATTTGGGCAGCTAAAAAATTTGTCACTGTAGAAGGATCAAACTTGGCACGCGTCTATTACCCCGTAACCTCCCTCTCGTTTCAGGATTTTTGATGCTTACTTTTACATCTGCGGATCGCGGACAGGACACGAACACTGTGTTAATTCGCTTCGCTCCCGTTGTCATGGTCCTGCTCTGGAGCACGGGCTTTATTGGGACCAAGCTAAGCCTCTATTACGGTGAACCCTTCACGCTCCTACTTTGGCGATGCGCGATAACGGCGGCCTTTATGGCGGTGGTAAGCTTGCTGATGAAGGCACCATGGCCCAAGAATATAAAGTCCATTGCGATGGCCTCCCTCGTGGGTATTTGTATCCACGGTTTCTTTCTAAGTGGGAGTTATCTTGCGGTTAGTCAGGGTGTCACAACTGGAATTGTCGCTCTTATTGTCGGGGTGCAACCGTTGCTGACTGCGGTTGCTGCAGGGCTGTTTCTGGGCGAACAAATTACCAAGCGACAATGGTCTGGATTGTATCTAGGATTTATCGGCGTGGTTATGGTGATTTCGAATAAGTTCTCAATTGGGACCCCAGAATTTAACGGCACCGGTTTCGCCGTCATGTCATTGTTCGGCATGACCATCGGAACACTGCTTCAGAAACGTTACGGCTCTGAAATTGATATGCGAACGAATATGGTCATACAGTTTACCGCTGCATCGCTGGCATTTGCTGTATTCGCTGTTCTTTTCGAAACCATGGAAGTCCAGTGGTCGGGTGAATTAATTTTAGTACAGGCTTGGCTTGTTTTTGCTCTATCAATTGGGGCTGTCGCCATTACTTATGTGCTTATTAAACTAAATTCAGCGTTTGAGGTCGGCAGCTTATTTTACTTAATTCCCCCCGTCGTTGCCGTTCTAGGGTTCCTATTTTTTGGCGAGTCGTTAGACATTTATGGCATCATGGGGATGGGAGTCGCTGTGTCAGGTGTCGCTTTGGTGACAAGAAGCTAATCCGCTCCCTTGCCGCCATGATCTGCGGACCATCCAATCGGATCTGCCAAAAATTCTTTTACGCCTTGGATGGCTTCCGGGCTGAAGGATTGCTGTTCTTCCGCAACCTTCAAAACATCATGCCATGTTGCCAGATAGCGAAGTGTGATACCGGCTTCTTCAAGGCTATCCAGCGCCCCGGCAAAGACGCCGTAATAAAATACAACGAATGAGTCGCTGACGGTAGCACCAGCCTCCCGCAGGGCGTTGACGAAGTTGAGCTTGCTACCGCCGTCGGTTGCAAGGTCTTCGACCAGCAGCACGTGCTTGCCGTCATCCAAGTTCCCTTCGATGCGAGCTCTCCGGCCAAATCCTTTTGGTTCTTTTCGGACGTAGAGCATGGGCTTGGATGTCGCTTCTGAAAGCCAGGCAGCATAAGGAATTCCCGCAGTTTCACCGCCCGCCATCATATCGGTTGCATCCAAGACACCTTCGCTTTGTAAGAGATCAACGCCCAACTGGATAATCTTCCGTCGTTCCTCAGTAAACGAGATCACCCAGCGGCAATCAATATAGACCGGACTCGCCCAACCTGCGGTCAGAATATAAGGCTCTTCAGGCCTGAAATTAACGGCTTTGATATCAAGCAGGGCCTTGGCTGTCGCAAGACCGGCTTCGGTGGTTTGGCTGTCTGTTGGCATGGCTCTTCTATCCGTTTTAATTAGGTTTTTTGTTTTGACGCAGCCAGCGCTGTGCCAGTGCTTCTGCGCGATTAATGTCTTGGGGTTCTAACTGGCCAATTACGGCGGCAGTACCGTCCTTGCCCCCGCCAGTTAACGCGATCTTGTACCAGGTGAGGGCCTGGATGAGGTCTTTTTCTACTCCGTCGCCCCGTTCGTAGGCGACGCCGAGATTAAACTGCGCATCCACATGTCCTTGATGGGCGGCTTTCCAGTACCAGCCGGCAGCAGCTGTTGTATTCTTTTTAACGCCCCGGCCAAAGTCGTAGAGAACGGCCAGTTCATATTGGGCGAGAGAATCTTCTTGTTTGGCGGCAGCATAGAACCACTTGGCGGCTTCTTTGTAATCTTGTTTGATAATCTTGCCTTCGCGGTAGACGACGCCCAGGTGATATTGAGTCACCGCATCTCCCTTTGCGGCACCTTTCAGGTACCATTCCGTCGCTTTCTTGCCGTCTTTGGAAACACCTAGACCTCTCTCATACATCAGCCCAAGCGCGTTCCATGCCTCCAACATTCCATTTTTGGCCGCCGCCTCGTACCATGAGAAAGAAGTTTTGAAGTTCCGTTTTACGCCTTTGCCGTTGTAATACATCCACCCTAAGTAAAGCTGCGCCTGTGGGTTTCCCTTGTTGCCCTCGGTTATAAAATGTCCGTGTGCGTTAAAAAGATCGCCTTGTCTTAAAGCAGCCTTCCCCTCGGCCATGCTGGCAAGCGCAGGGGACAGCGAGGGCGGCAATGGCAGCGCTGTAAAACAGGTGATCAGGCTAAGGCAGGTTAAAAAAAGTCGTATCATGGCGTCCGTTTAGAATTGGTTCAGAGCGAGCCAACTTTCTATATCATAGAAATGTTTATCTTAAAAAGGTGGGGATTATATGTGAAGGCAAACGATACAATGCTACTAAGTGGAAACGAATAGAGATGCGGGCAAATTAACGGTTACAGTCGTTCCTTCCCCCTTCACGCTTTCCACGATCATAGATCCGCCGTGCGCTTCGGCCAGGCTTTGGCACAGCGGCAATCCCAATCCTGTGCCGCCGCCATCTTCATGCGCGGAATAGCTGCTTTCCACCCGCCCGAAGGGTGTTAAAGCGATTTTCAACTCTTCGTCTGTCATGCCTATGCCATTATCACGAAACCCCAATGCAATATTGTCACCGATATTTTTTGCGGTGATCGTAACGTGCGAGCCCGGGTTGCTATACTTAACCGCATTTGTGAGCAGGTTGATAACCACTTGGCGCATGCGACGCTCATCGACGTTGATGACGGGAAAATCTATCGGTACTTCGCTGGTGATCGAAATATCCTTTTTGGTCGCCACCGGGACGACGATTTCTTTGCCAAAGGACACCAATTGCATCAAGTGGACCGGCGCTTGGTGGAGCGTCATTTTTCCTGATTCAATGGCTGACATGTCGAGGATGTCATTGATCAATTCCAGCAGATGATGGCCAGAGCTATTGATGTCGTTGACGTAGCTTTGAGCCAACTCGGGGAGTTCAACGTTCAAGGCGCCGGAACTCAGTGCTTCAGAAAACCCGATAATGGCGTTCAGCGGCGTCCGCAGTTCGTGCGACATGTTGGCTAGGAATTCTGACTTGGACATGTTTGCAGCTTGGGCGGCTTTGTGGGCCGTGCTAATGCGCTCAATCGCGCTATTTACGTTGCCAGCCATATTTGTAAAGTTTGTCGCCAGTCGTCCAATTTCGTCATTGCTGTCTACCTTAATATCGATTTGGTAGTCACCTTCCCTCATCGCCTGCACCGACATGTCCAATTTGGCGATGGGGACGAGAACAACTCGGTTCAGCAAGCCGCCAATTAACACGACGGTAATGATAATTGAGACAAGAACCAAAAGCGCCAGTGGCAGGAAATGAGACGACAAGATAATCTGCTCAAGGTCCATCACCGTGACATTATACCAACCAATTTCCTTCACATAGGCGAGCCCTACCAATTGTGTCTGACCTTCAATATTCATGAATAGGGTCGAAACAGCGCCAGGCGACTTTGCCAGGGCCACCATCTGATCTTTTAAATTTTGACGCTCGATTTCTGAGCCGATCAAACTGAAGATGGTTTTTTTTGCATCGGCTTTTTTAGTTACCGTATGGAAATCAATGGCATCTATATTCGGATGTGCCTGGATCGCCCCATCCTGGTCAATGAACATGTTGGCCACGCCCGGCTCGTTAGCCTTTACCACACTGTTGATAAAACTAGAAAGATCGAGTCCGGTGCCAATGATCCCGGCGACGCCGGTTTCATCCTTGAGGAGACAGTTGATCCAAAGTTTCGTGACTTTTAGCTCAGGGTCGAAATCCACGTTCAAGGTGCAGTTGCCCCCTTTGGCTTTGGTGGAATAGTACCAGCCGTCTTTTGGATTATCGGGCTTCAGGGTATAGCGGAGTTGTTTGCCAGCATATTTGTTGGCGCGGTCGTTGAAATAGTAATTGCCGGATTTGTCGATAACGAAGAAGTAACTGCCGTCTCGAAATGCTTTACGGTAGCTCTCTAGAACCGCTAAGCCCTGTTGTTTGAGCTTTGAGTCTGCCTCATCACGAGCCCAAACGAGCATTGCCGGTGATTGAGATAAGCGCTCTGCGAGAGTGATTTCTTTTACAATTGGGACAAGTGATCGAGCCCGATCATTGAGAACCTGCTTTTCTGCAGCGCTTCGGCCTAAGGCATTAACGACATCGCGTATCACAATATCAAAGGCGACAAAGAATACGGCCCCCAGTGCCACCAACAGGGGCACGAGAAGAAGTAAGAACCTTCCCTTCAGGCTATTTAGAGGCTTTGTGCTCATTTTTAATTAGCGTCGCGCAAAATATGAATAGACGTTAATTTAATTGTCGCGAATTTGGTTCGAATTAATTGTGTGAGAATACATGTTTTGCGAGTTCCAGACTAGGAGAATATATGCATATCTGTTACCAAGGTCGATATTATACATAAGGTTCTAATGCAAATGTCCCTGACCATTGAGCAACTCTTTCAGCAAGCAACCCAAAAAGTACAGACCGGGGACTGGACGGGAGCCGGAATTCTACTTGAAGGGGTTTTGAGCCAGACTCCAGAACACGGCGATGCCTTACATTTCTTAGGCTTGATCCGATACCAGTCTGGCGATGCAGAGGCTGCGGTTCCCCTGTTGCAAAAAGCGGCTGCAGCAACAGCCAACCATCCAGCGGTCATGGCAAATTACGGGTCTGTCCTTAATGCGTTAGGCCGATGGCCCGAAGCTGAGGTAGCGCATCGCCAGGCATTGAAAGGGGACCCTGGTAACCCGCAAGCCTTGGCTGGCCTGGCTACGGCATTAATGGAACTGGGGCGGCCTGATGAGGCGTTAGAGTTCTGCGAACAAGCGGTTCAGAGTGACGCTACCAACCCGGCATCACAGATTACGTTGGGCAATATCTACCGCCGTTTGGGAGAATTAGATCAGGCGGTTGAGGGGTACAAACAGGCAATTAAATTGGCCCCCAGCGATGCCATGGCACATGCAAATATGGGAGCGGCCTTACGCGAACTTGGAAAGTTGGATGCCGCCGAGACAGCCTGCCGCAAGGCCATTGATCTGCGGCCAGATTATGCGGAGGCCTATAACAATCTAGGCAATGTGTTGCAGGCTGCAGACGACGGGGAGGCGGCGTTGGTCGCCTTTCGTCGGGCCCTAACTCTCAACCCCAATATGTCGGATGCGGAGGCAAATCGTGGCGCAACGTTGTATCGGATGGATCGATTGGAAGAGGCCGAAGCGGCTTATCACGAGGCTATTGCTCTCAACCCCGGCGATGCCAAGGCGTATAATGGACTGGGAATCGTTCAGTTGGCCTTGGGCCGAACGGATGACGCTGTCGGCCAATTTCGCCGTGCTGTGGACTTGAATCCGTTGCTAGCTGACGCGTTCTATAACTTAGCTTCCAGCCGTGGCGAGCAATTTGGAGACAGCGATGTCGCGACGGTCGAAGATTTAATTTCGAAGGGAACCGTTGATCATTCTGGCACGGTCCTTTTGCACTTTGCCCTCGCTGAGGTCGCCGATCAGCGCCAAGATTGGGACAATGCCTTCGAGCATGCCCGACAAGGAAACACTCTTCGGCGCGAGCTTTTAGAGGCTGAGGGTAATGGCTTCGATGCAGATACGTTTGATGCGTGGGTGGGGGAGATCATTGGCGTATTTGACGGTGCTTATTTTCAAAATAATAGGGCAAGCGCTAAGGGTTCTGATAAGCCAGTGTTTGTTGTCGGCATGCCGCGCTCTGGGACGACGCTGGTGGAACAGATTCTCGCGGCCCATCCAGATGTTCATGGTGCCGGAGAGCTTGATCGAATTTCCATGATAGCCAAGGACTTGTCTGCGGGCTCTTTTCCTTCAGGATTCAAAACGGCGGAGCAGACCGACATCTCCCGGGCTGCAAAGGCACATGTAAAATCTCTTGGTGAGCTTGGCGAGGGTGCATTGCGGGTGATCGACAAGACGCCGTTTAATTTTCTGTACTTGGGCCTCATCGCGCAGGCGTTCCCAGGAGCGTCACTTATCCATTGTATGCGTGATCCTCGCGATACCGCGATATCGTGTTACTTCCAGAACTTTGTTTCTGCCCATGCGTGGAGTACGGACCTGGGTGATATTGCGCGCTATATCAGGGCCTATGGCCGGATCATGGATCATTGGAGAGAGGTTCTTCCTGTCACCCTAACAGAGGTGCGTTATGAGTCCCTGGTCGCCGATCAAGAGGCGGAAAGCCGCCGCTTAATAGAAGCGGTAGGGCTCGCGTGGGATGACGCATGTCTCAATTTTTACAAGAGTCCCAGACCGGTTAAGACGGCCAGCAGTTGGCAGGTGCGGCGTCCTATTCATGGCGGTGCGGTGGCGCGGTGGCGTAGGTATGAGAAACAATTGGGGCCGTATGTGGATTTGCTTTAATTGCCCTTGCGAAGAGAGATATAGCCGGTCTCTCCAAGGCGTTCAAAATGGAGGCCAATTTCGTAGTGATTTACCGGCATAATATTATCATCGGCTTCGAGATTTCGTTCCGCGACATAGGTGTTGATGTTTTGGCCATCGACAAGGACGTGATACCAGGGCTGGTCGCGCGGCGGCTTGGATTTTGCCATGCCTTGGTACCATTGCTCGGTGCCTTTGAAGAAGGGGTCCACATCCACAACAACACCGCGGTAATCAAACAGCTTGTGGCTGACGAGTTGTCCGACACTAAATTTTGCAGTGGTTTCGTTCATGATAAACGAGCGCCCTACTATCCAAATTATCTGAACCAATTAATAATAAGGTAGTAAGGAAATTGAAAATTACCACGATAAAATTTGTTGCTGAGGAGGAACGATTTTCTAGCAGTCTGCTAGACGGCAACCGAATGGCGGGCTGTGCCTTTTTTTAGATAAGAATCAAAGGTTGCCGCGATTGTGCGAAGGAAGGGTTTCCCCTTATCCGTAACCCGAACATGTGTTCCATCAACATAGACAAGCAGGTCTTCTGCCATGGGTGTAAGAGCGTCGAGATCATCGTAGAAAACGGAGACGTCAGTTTCGTGGCGCTTCGCAATGTCTGCCAAGTCGACCCTGGAATCGCACATCAAACGTTCGATGACGTCGCCGCGCAGCCGATCTTCGGCGCTAAACGCGATCCCCTTTGTCGTTGCCAGGTGTCCATTTTTGACCTGATCTCGATAGGTTTTTAGAGGAGATTGATTCTGGATATAGCCTTGCGGCACTTTGCCAATAGATGATGCGCCAAAACCTAGTAAGACAGCCGCGGTATCAGTGGTATAGCCTTGAAAATTCCGCCGCAACTCGCCTTTCTGCATGGCGATTGTTAAATCGTCATCTGGACGGGCAAAATGATCCAATCCGATTGGCAGAAAGTCCCACATCTGCAAGCGCCTTGATGCGGCTTCAAACTGAAGCGCGCGATCGAACGGATCGGGTAAGGTTGAGTCCTTAATCATTTTCTGATGAGATTTCATCCACGGAACATGGGCGTAGCCAAACAGCGACAACCGTGTCGGGTCTAGATCAACCGCCAAGTCCACACTCTTTTTAACACGTTCAACTGTTTGATGCGGCAATCCATACATCAGGTCCACGTTAATGTCTTTGATGCCATGGGCGCGTAGCTGATCGACGACCCGCTTGGTGACGTCGTAGGGTTGAATGCGGTGAATGGCTTCTTGCACTTCAGGATGGAAGTCCTGGACGCCGATGCTGACCCGGTTGACGCCGGCCGTGGCCAAAGCTGCGATATAGCTTTCCCGGGTCGTGCGGGGGTCGAGTTCGATGGCAATCTTTGTCGCGCTATCGGTATGAAAACGACTGCGTAAATGATCAAGAACTTTTAGCCAATCTTGTTCTTCCAGCATGGACGGACTGCCACCGCCCCAGTGAATATGCCGCGCCGTCATTTTGGCTGGAAGGGCATCTGCGACCAAATCTACTTCTGCCATCAGGGTGTCGATATAATCAGAAATTGGTGCGTACTGACGCGTAATCTTCGTGTGGCAGCCACAGAACCAACACATCTCCGCACAAAATGGAATATGGAAATAGAGCGAGAGTTCTTGGGCAGGATCAAGTTGCCCAAGCCACTCCCGATATGTCGCTCCATCAACGGCATCCGAAAAATGCGGCGCCGTCGGATAGCTCGTGTAGCGCGGCACATTGGCGGCGTACTTGTGGATAAGTTGAGATTTCATACGGATAGTCATAGACGTTCGTTCAAGTGTTTCCATGACCTAGGTCAAGAAGCCGTTTAGGCGGATAGTTGTAATCTGCATACATACGTAGACACAATTAGAAACGGTTCGGTAAAACTGGTGTAACAATTGTCATATATGATCGATAAATAGGCACATACTAAGAATGCGCCTTAGAATGCCTAAGAATTAACAACAGGAAATAGCAATGGGTGGCTATTAGGCCTGAGAATACGACGAAACTAAGAGACGAATGATTCATCTGAGACATTGAGGAGATTAATAAATGAAGGCGATTACGGGAAGTATCGTGGGAATGCTTAATCTACCAATTCCCATAGCATTATTTGTTGTTGTGGTAGGGGCTTGGATAATTCTTCCGCGTGTTGTGGAAAATAATGCAGAACAAAGCGCCGTTGAAGCCGCAAGTGCCATCGTTGAGCAATTCAAATCAATCCGCGGTTACTACACTGCCAACATTATTTCCAAGGTTAAGGCGGACGGAAATCTAAAACCGTCCTTTGATCATAAGAAAATGAAAAAAGGCATTCCGCTACCGGCGACTTTCATTCATGACATTAGTGAAGTTCTCTCCAAAAAAGAAACCAAAGTAAAGCTATACAGTTCCTATCCATTCCCGAACCGAAGTGAACGAGTTTTGGACTCCTACCAGAAAGAAGCCTGGAAATACCTAAATAAAAATCCCAAGGGAACCTACGTCCAGCGTCAAAACGTTGGTGGTAAGGAAATCATCCGGGTTGCCAAAGCCGACTTCATGAGCAAGCAAGGCTGTGTGAACTGCCATAACAGTCGATCAGACACCCCCAAAGACGACTGGAAACTGGGTGATGTACGGGGTGTCCTCGAAGTCTCCTCGTCATTGAACAACGCGCTAGCCCGGGGCTCTTCGCTGAGCATGTACATTATGGTTGCCATTGTTCTTGTTGGTCTAATTTTAACGGCGATTAACATATTTATGGCACGCCGGGTCGTTCAGCCGATAAACCATATGACGGGTGCTATGAAACGTTTGGCAGAAGGTGATACGGACATAGATGTTTCCAGTCAGGAAAACGCTGTTGAAATTAGCGCCATGGCTGAAGCCGTGGATGTCTTCCGTGAAAATGCCATTACTCGGGTAAAGCTTGAAGCAGACACAAAGGCTCAGAACGAAAGTCGTGAAGCCAGGGTTGGGAAGATGGAAAAACTAGCCAATGGGTTTGATGCACATGTTTCGACGATGCTTGAATCCGTTTCTAACGAGGTATCAAAAATCAACGATATGGCAGGGCAACTATCAGGTTCTGCTGGTGAGACCAATTCCCAGTCAGGTGCGGCCTCAGAGGCATCGGATCAGGCAGCATCTAATGTTCAAACCGTTGCCGCCGCGGCTGAGCAACTGTCTTCATCTATAACTGAAATCAGTCGTCAGGTTTCGCAGTCTGCCGAAAGCACCACCATGGCTGTAACTGAAGCAGAACGCGGCAAAGAAATGGTTCAGAGCTTGGTTGAGGCCGCGCAAAAGATTGGCGAAGTGGTTGCTTTGATTACCGATATTGCAGATCAAACCAACTTGTTGGCGCTGAACGCGACCATCGAGGCGGCCCGCGCTGGGGATGCCGGTAAAGGCTTTGCCGTCGTCGCGTCCGAGGTTAAAAACTTGGCCAACCAAACGGCGAAGGCGACTGAAGAAATCAGCAGCCAAATTTCCGACATTCAAGATGCGACACAAGGGGCCGTATCAGCCATCGACGAAATTGCGAAGACCATCGGCGAGGTGAACGAAATTTCCGCGACAATTTCTGCGGCGGTCGAAGAACAAGGTGCTGCCACAAGTGAAATTGCTCGAAGCGTGGAAAATGCAGCCAATGAAACCCAAAATGTAAAAAACAATATTGAAGGTGTAAGCCGTGTTGTTAGCGAAACAAACACGGTCGCAGACGATCTATTGAGTGCAGCAAGCATGTTGTCGGATCAGTCATCCGGCCTGCGGCAAGAAGTCGATAAGTTCCTAGGAGATATGCGCTCCGTCTAATACTGTTAAGACACCGTCTCAAGACCCGGTGGCGAATTTTAATTCGTCGCCGGGTTTTTTTTATTAGAACGGTGTTACGGGTCCGAAGTCGCCGATAACGCTGTAATGGGTGACGACGCCTTTGTTTGGTTGCCAATAATACACTTGTATTCCTGGCGGTTCGTGCCGCCAGCCTTTAGGGCCGTCAGCGGTCAGGTCCAGAGTCATTTGAAAGACAGGGCTTGGCGCACAACTGGCAACCGTGCCGCCAAACCGAGCATGGATCGGGCGGTGAAGGTGGCCACAGGCAATCCACTCAATTTGTGAATGTCGTGAAACAATTTGCTCTAATTCCTCAACGCCTTCAAAACCGTGTGCATCCATTTTTCCGATGCCAGTTTCGAACGGCGGGTGATGCATGAAAATTAAGGTCGGGCGGCCGGGTTCTTCCGAGAGTTTTTGGTCCAGCCAGGACAGGCGTTCCGAACACATTTCTCCACCAATTTTACCAGGGGCCAGGGTGTCGAGCCCGATCAACCGTAGTGGGTAGTGTTCGACAGTATAATGTAGGAATGGCCCCTCAGGCAGGTAGCCCCAATCCGAAAAGGTTTCTCGTAATTCCTCTCGACCATCGTGATTGCCCGGGATGACATAAACCGGCACGGAAAGTTCATCCAATGCCGTCCGCAGGGCCTCATAATCTTGATCTGATGGTGTATTGACCAAATCCCCTGTTGCCAAAACAACGTCAGGGTGTGGCCTTAAGCCATTGATATGTTCGATACATGAATCAATTAACGGTGATCCAAAAAGGCTATTTTTCAATATGTTGCCATCTGTTCTTAAATGTAAATCTGATATTTGAGCGAGAATCATATCAAATGCCTCGAAATTCTTTGCTGCCATGATAGTCTAACACATTGTTTTTGAAAGTTTGATAGGAATGAACATGAAATTGGCGGCGAATCTCGGATATCTATTTACGGAACGACCATTGCTTGATCGATTTGAAGCTGCAGCTCAGGCTGGTTTCAAGGGCGTGGAACTGCTTGCGCCAAACGAACTCCCAACAGAACAAATGGTCGACATCATTGGGAACGCAGGTGTTCATTTAATTCAGTTCAATGCCGCAATGGGTGATTGGGAGGCAGGACAAAGAGGAATCGGAGCCATTCCGGGACGGGAAGGAGAGTTTCAGGACGCGATTGGAGAGGCCTTGACGTTCGCCCGCGCCCTCGGGAATCAACAGCTTCATGTTATGTCCGGTGTATTGGAAGATCATATCGATCCCGAAATAGCACGGTCTGTCTTAGTTAATAATCTAAAATTTGCCGCAGAGGCGTGTGCGAAGGAAGGCATTAAGGCGCAGGTAGAGCCGATTAATGCGATCGATATGCCGGGGTATATTCTGTCCACACCGCGATTTGGGCTAGAGATCATGAAAGACGTTGGGCATCCGAACCTATTTTTACAATATGATATTTATCATGCGCAGATGACGGAGGGATATTTGGCTGAGAATATTCGTCAACATGTTGATGTCATTAATCACATTCAAATTGCCGGCGTTCCCGGACGTCATGAGCCTAACAATGGGGAAATCAACTACTCGTATTTATTCGATGTAATTGATGAGGTAGGTTATCAGGGGTGGGTTTCCTGTGAATACAAACCGTACGCTGGAACATTAGAAGGATTAGGCTGGGCCGCACCCTTTGGGGTTACGACGGGTTAACATAGGCAAATTTGGTCATTGTTTCTCCACAATTGAATATTAAATAGTAGACTCAAATATACTTAGGATGGTGGTGATGATTAAAAAACTTTTATGCACGTTAGGATTAGTGGCGTTCTTTGGTCTCGGAAGCGTCTCCGCGGAAGCCGCGTTTACAAAAAAAACGTACGTTCAACTCAAAACGTTTTTCCTGCCGGTGCAGACATCAAAGGGGCGTCGTCATAACGTTCCGATCACAGTTTACTTGGTCGTTAAGGATGACGGGGCGCCAAAAAAGATTTGCCCTACGTTTTTCGTATTCGTGACGCCATTGTTCAAGAATTCAATGCGCGGACTGTACGCTTCACGTCTGAAGGTGTTGATTCCAGTAAAAGCAGGTCCCGCCTTCCGGACGCACTCAATCGAGTGGTCAGAGGTGGCTTGATCAATGACTATCGCCTGTTCAAAGGGGCGTACACTTTAGGATCTGGTGGGTCCACCGGACGGGGCTGCGTACGAGTGACAAAACTGCCAGCCGCAAAAAAATAGTGGAATACGAGAGTTCTAGAGCTCGATTGAAAAAAACCAGATAAAATTTTGACGAAATAAGACTATAACGGCGGACTTTAGCAGTATTCTGCCTTGAAGTTCATTTTATCCGCTTCATTTTCAAACATCACGCGGACGCTCTTTTTTGTTAGGTCGGCGTCCATGTCCTCAAGTGCTACTTGAAATTTACCGACACAGAATTCATCTAGCCATTCCTCAATTTCGGCAATGGTACCGTTTGTCGAATAGATCAATCCGTAGCGCAAAGCCATCGTCTAGAAATCCTCGTGTTGCTCTAACTCACTATATGGTGCCGATTGTAAAAAAAACCTTAGGCACGAGCCAGAACGATCTTCATATAATCTGTCACAGTAACATTTAATGAGACATTCATGCCACCAACTAACTTAGATGTTTTCTATACTTTTAGTACCGCTGTGCATCAAGGGGGGAAATGCAAAAAACTTGAGTAAAGGTCATAAATTCAGCGATATAGGGGAAAAAAAGCGCAGCTAGCCGCTTAATAGGGGAATAATTTTCAATGCATCGGCGATGGAGTCTGCTCCATGAGCCGAGAAGTTTTTGCTGTTTAAGGCTAAAGCCTGTTCCCGTTCTCCAGATTCCACTCCGTGGCCCATAAAGACATGAATGCCACCATTTATCCCGGCCCGAAGTCCCGCGACCAAGTCATTGGCTCGATCACCAATTATCCACGATTGCCGCATCTCAATCTCAAAAGCATCCGCCGCACGCAGTAACATCCCCGGATTGGGTTTACGATCAGGTGCGTCCGGGTCGTTATAGGGAGGGCCGGCCTGCGTGTGATGTGGGCAAGCATAAACGGCATCCACTCTTGCTCCAGCGGCAGAGAGTTCGTCTAAAATGTGATCCTGGACAGTAATAAAATCATCCCAAGTATAGATTCCGCGACCAACCCCTGCTTGATTGGTCACGATGACGACGAGAATCCCCCGCTCATTCGCTTGTCGGATGACGTCGGCGGCACCCGGCACTATGATGGTATCTTCAACCCGGTGTAGATAATGAACCTCTTCCACGACCACGCCATCTCGGTCCAAGAACAAGGCGGGCTGAGCAGCAGATCCCTGAGGCTGATACCGAATGATTTGGCACCAAGTTCCAAGGGGATCGATCTCTGCTCCTGGGGGGAGGGCACTACAAGGTTTCATCCGGCAATCCTTATTTTTGAATAATTCCATATGACCTGCTTGGCGAGATGGGAGCAAGTGAACTATGGTTTTTGGACCAATGTATTTTTTGGCGAACATTCGAACAGGAGCCTTCATGCCGATCATCAACCGCATTGCAGAGTTTCACAAAGACATGTCGGCTTGGCGCCAAGATATTCACGCCCATCCGGAAACCGCTTTTGAAGAGCATCGGACTTCTGCCATCGTTGCCGATAAACTGGAAAGTTTTGGGGTTGAGGTCCATAAGGGACTCGCCGGAACGGGCATTGTTGGCACGCTCAGTACGGGGGATGGTCCCACCATCGGGCTTCGTGCAGATATGGATGCGTTGCACATTGATGAACTCAATGACTTTGACCACAAGTCTACTCATGATGGCAAAATGCACGCCTGCGGCCATGACGGTCATACGACAATGTTGCTGGGGGCCGCACGGTATCTAGCGGAAACCAAGCGGTTTAAAGGTACGGTCCGGTTTATCTTCCAACCTGCAGAAGAAAACGAAGGTGGTGGCCGGAAGATGGTCGAAGATGGTCTGTTTGAAAAACTCCCCGTCGATAAGGTCTTTGGCATGCACAACTGGCCCGGTATGCCGTTAGGGGCCATGGCCATGACGGCAGGTCCGCAAATGGCCGCTGTAGACCGGTTTACCATTACCGTTAAGGGCCAAGGATTTCATGGCGCCATGCCCAATCTAGGTGTGGATGCAGTGCTGACTGCAGCTGAAATCGTCCTGGCGCTACAATCCATATGTGCACGGAAGACCGATCCCTTGGATGCGGCGGTGTTGTCAGTCGCGCAGTTTCATGCGGGCGACACCGCGAACGTTGTGCCTGACCAAGCTGTTCTCAATGGTACGACCCGTGTGCTAAGGCCTGAAGTCCACGACACCATCGAAGCATCGGTCCGGCGCATCTGTGAAGGCATAGCGTCTGCCCATGGCGCCGAAGTCGATGTGGATTACCGCAAAGGCTATCCGGCGACGATCAATACAGAAGCAGAAACTGAACTCGCGGCCCGTGCTGCAAACGCCGTGGTCGGTGCGGATAAAGTGGACCGAAATCCGAACCCGAGTCTCGGGGCGGAAGATTTTTCCTACATGCTGCAGGAACGCCCTGGCTGTTACGCCTGGATTGGCAACGGCCCTGGTGAAGGTGGCTGTATTCTGCATAACGCGCGTTATGACTTTAACGATGAAATCCTGCCCATTGGCGCAAGCTACTGGGCGACGTTGACCGAGCAAGTTCTAAGTGCCGATTAAATCTAATTTGGAGTAAAAAATGTCTGACCAATACGACCATAGTTTCAAAGCCATTCACGACCACGAAATCCCCTGGGAAGAAGGGGTTGCGAACGAACTTATGACCTTGCCAGCTGGGGTGAAGGCCAAGGTTTTGAGCCACGACAAGGCGATGAAGCGGATTGATATGAAGGTGCAGTTTCCACCGGGCTATGTCGAGCCTGAACACAGTCACAAAAGCTGGCATTCCATCGTCGTGCTGAAAGGACGGATGTGCGTTGCGGGCAAGGACTTGCGGCCAGGGGATTACGTGTTTGGCTGGGATGATCTGCACGGACCCTATGAATACCCAGACGGTTGCGAGGTCTTCGTCGTCTTCATGGGGGATGGTACCGAACACGAATGGAATGCTGACAAACACGACGCCCACGAAAAGCAATGGACGCCGGAAACGGAGGAAGGAAAGGCGGTGAAGGGCTAATTCATGCTCCCAAGGTTATTTCTATCTTTTTGGCTGATTAGCGTGGCTTGGCCCGTTAACGCGGCCCCAGACAAAGACCTGCAAGCTCTCAGCAATATTATTGAAGCTGTGTGTTTGCCATCAAAGGCTGGGTATGTCTTCAAACGGGAGCGCCTTGCCGACATCTTACCCGGTGCTTCGTTCGTTTCCACCAAGCGCTTGCCGCTCAGGCGTGGCGCATCAAGGGTGACGCATATCTATGCAGCGCCGAACGATGAGCAAATTTCGTTCGTGTCGATTATGCGGGGTGGCGTCGGGCTTAGGCTAGCCACAGAGATGTCGAGGTCATCTCGTCCAACGGCCAATATCATATCTGGTTCGGGGTGCGAGGTGCGCCAGGGCCGCATCATCCGCTATGACACCAAAGGAATTGCCCGAAAGCTGGTGATTTATAGTGCTAACTTTGAAAAAGTTCTAGGGCGCGAGCCGCTAAACCCTCCCATCCCTCCTGGAACGGACGTTGCCGGGGTCACTGTTGTGCATGTAGATTCGGGGATCGCGTATGACCAGCCCCACCTGGCGGCAAGACTGGCGCGAGATAAGGCGGGACGCATATTAGGGGCCGATTTGTGGGACGAAGATGGTCTGCCTTATGACGCAGATACATCGCTGTCTCCGTTTATGGTACGCCGCCACGGATCGTTGGTCGCTGACGTCTTATTGAGAGAGGGACCCCCAATCCGACTTGTGCCCATACGCTATCCTAGAAATAACATGAATAAGTTCTTACAAGTAGTTGAAATTGCGTATAAAGTTGGCGCTAAAATCGTGGCACTTCCGATGGGGAGCAACACTGAAAATGAATGGTCGGCCTTTCGCGATGCGGCGGCTCGACACCCTGAAATTTTGTTCGTTGTTTCTGCAGGCAACAATGGCCGGGATATAGATGCCCGCCCGGTTTATCCCGCCGCATTTACTCTTAAAAATTTGTTGGTTGTGACGTCGGTAACTGAATCCGGGTTGATTGCTCGCGGCTCAAATTGGGGTGCCGTGGCTGTGGATATCGGTGTTCCGGCAGAACAGTTAAGTGCTCGGGATTATCGAGGCAGTGAACGCCCAGTAGCCGGTTCAAGCTTTGCGGTGCCTAGGGTTACGGCGCTTGCCGCGCGACTTAAGGCCGTAAACCCCCTATGGCAAGCCGGGCAACTTAAGGCCGCTATTCTGGGGCTTGCGACGCCAGTGACCGGCCGAAACGGTGCACCGTTGCTAGGTTCTGGCTGGATTTCAGAAAATAAACTGAAAAAGAGTTAATTGTCTTCAGTTAGCTTAATTCACACCAAACAGGCGTGTGGTCTGAGGGCTTCTCCCAACCGCGCGGACGGCGATCAATATCGCAGCCTGTAAGCCTGTCGGCGGCTTGCGGAGACAGCAGCAAGTGATCAATCCTCACCCCGTTATCTTTCTGCCAAGCTCCAGCCATGTAGCCCCACCAACTGTATTGCCCGGTCTCTGAATGCAGGGCGCGATAGGCTTCGGTATAGCCGAGATAGAGGATTTTACGGAATGCAGCCTTGGTTTCCGGCTGATACAGGGCTTCATCCGCGAAACCTGCCGGATCATACACATCGCCTTCTTCTTGAATGACATTGTAGTCCCCGCCCAAGACAACCGTTTCTTCGGTTTCTAATAGCCCCTTGGCGTGCTCATACAGCCGTTCCATCCAATCTAGCTTGTAGGGAAATTTCTCAGTGTCGATGGGATTGCCGTTGGGCAAATAGATGGAGGCAACCCGGACATCGTCAATTTGTGCCTCAATATAGCGAGCTTGTTCGTCGCTTGGGTCGCCGGGGAGTGCAGTATGCAGCACCTCTATCGGGCTTTTGGACAGGATAGCGACACCGTTGTAGGTCTTTTGACCAACGACGGCGGCGTTATAACCGAGGCTTTCAATCTCAAGCCGGGGAAAATTTTCCTCGGTCAGCTTGAGTTCTTGGAGCAGCAGGATGTCAGGTTCTGCTAATTTCAAGTACTTGCAGACATGCTCAAGCCGAGCTTTTACCGAATTCACGTTCCAGGTTGCAATCTTGACCATCCGGGCCCCCTTATGAGCTAATCATCCTTCATAACGCCCAAGGGGACGAGCGACAAGACGAGGAGTAATATATGCGTGCGGTTCTATTGTTATTGGCGGTTTTGGCATCGACCTCAGCGGCGGCAGATCAAGTTATCGATCTAAGCCCCCGCGACGGCGTGAGATTGCGCGTGTTGGTGGTTGCACCTGAACGTCCAAAGGGGACCGCTATCCTATTCATGGGGGGCAGTGGCCGTGCAAAAATTAACAAAGCAGGTCGGGTAAAGTCGAAAAATTTCCTTGTTCGGTCGCGAAATCTATTTGTTAAGCACGGCTTTGCCGCCATCGTTCCCGATGCGCCGTCCGATAACAACGATTCAGACGGTATGAAAGGCTGGTTCAGGGAGACTAAGGAACATACGACTGATTTGAAGGCGCTTCTTAAACTTGCACGTGACCGCTTTCACGTGCCGGTCTGGCTGGTGGGGACCAGTCGTGGCACCAATTCGGTGGCCAACGGAGGGACCAAAATTTTAAAAGGCGGTGCCAATGGTCTCGTATTTACGGCCTCAATGTCAGAGGCGAATAATGGTGGGCCGCACGTCATGGATTTTGATCTGAAGAAAGTTCGGGTTCCCGTCCTGATTTCGCATCACAAAAAGGACGAATGCTGGGTGACGCCATTTTCCGGTGCCGCTGAAATCAAAAATGATCTGATTAATGCGCCCGTGATTAAGATTTTAGCATACGACGGGGGTGCCTCTGAAGACGAAGACTGTTCACCACACGCCTACCACGGTTTTAACGGAATTGAGGACAAGGTCGTCAGTGATATGACAAAGTGGATGCTCGCGCATCAATAACTGAAATTTAAACCGCGAACGAAGTCCCACAGCCACACGTCGCCGATGCATTGGGGTTCTCTAAAGTAAAGAACGCGCCCAACATTTCTTCTTTGAAGTGGAGTTCAGACCCGCGGATCAGTTCGATGGACGTATCATCGACCAAGACCTTGATGCCGTTGTGTTCAAACACAAGGTCATCATCGCCAATGGTCTCATCCAATTCGAACCCATAGACAAAGCCAGAGCAGCCGCCGCCCGAAATGGCGATGCGGAGTTTAAGCGACTCGTTACCCTCCATCTCTATCAATTTGGCAATTCGTGCTGCCGCATTGTCGGTAATGACAATGTCTGCACTTTCGCTATTGGCTTGTCCGTCTGGCATGGAACCCTCTGATTTCAAACGCTTCGATTATAACTCATTTACACCCAACATGTAATCTCGGAATAAGTTTTGTCAATCCATGCCGGTACCTGTACCTTCCGGCCCATGACCAGCACACAAAATTTAGTCCCTTATGCCTGCATCCCGGAAGAGAGCCGGGGGCGCGTGCATACGGAGCCGGAAAGCGCCACACGGACCTGTTTTCAGCGCGACCGTGACCGGATCATTCATTCGGCTGCATTTCGTCGCCTGCAGTACAAAACCCAGGTCTTCGTCAACCACGAAGGGGATTTCTTTCGCACACGGCTGACCCATAGCCTGGAGGTCGCCCAAATCGCCCGCTCTGTGTGTCGTTATTTGCGATTAAACGAAGAAATGGGCGAAGGCTTGGCCCTGGCCCATGATCTCGGCCACCCGCCGTTTGGTCATGCGGGAGAAGACGCCCTGAAAGAAACCATGGAGCCCTTCGGCGGCTTTGATCACAACGCCCAAAGTCTGCGGGTCGTGACCCGGCTGGAGGAACGTTACGCGGGGTTTGACGGCCTGAACCTGACCTGGGAGACGGTTGAGGGGATCGTTAAACATAATGGCCCCCTGACCGGCCCCCAAAGCAAAGGCAAGGACTTGCCCCGCGCGATTACAGAATACCCGGGTTATCAAGACCTGGAACTCAGCACTTTTGCCGGGCCTGAAGCCCAAATAGCCTCACTTTCAGACGATATTGCCTATAACAACCACGACATCGAAGATGGCCTGCGCGCGGGCTTATTCACCATCAACGACTTGAAAGACGTGCCCTTGGTCGGTCCGGTGTTTGCGCAGGTCCGCAAAGACCACCCGGACCTCGATAAAAACAGGCTAATCCACGAATCCATTCGCGCCATGATTGGTGAGATGGTTATTGATCTGTTGGAGGAAACCAAACGCCGATTATCTGACGCCGCACCGAAGACTGCTGATGAAATCCGCGCATTGGATCATCCCATCGCAGACTTCTCAGAAGCCATGCACGGATACGATAAGGCATTGAAGAAGTTTCTGTTTCAGAATATGTACCGCCACACCAAGCTCAACCGTATGACCAGCAAGGCACGCCGCGTGGTGAAAGAACTATTTGGCTTGCTGATTAAGGAACCTGAATGCCTGCCTGATGAATGGCGGCGAAAAGCGGCGGCACCTGAAAGTGTGATTACTGCCCAAGTCGTGGCGGACTACATCGCTGGCATGACCGACCGCCATGCAGTGGACGAGCACCAACAACTATTTGATTTGCAAACACGAACATCATGAACCTATTCGAATATTTTAAAGGTCGCGTCTTGGAGAGCGTCCAGGACTTGGTCGATGATGGGCACCTCCCGCAAGGTCTGGAAACAGCTCGCGTGAATGTCGAACCGACACGGGAAGCGGCTCATGGTGATATCGCCACCAACGCCGCCATGGTGCTGGCCAAACCAGCAAAGATGAATCCGCGTGATATCGCGGCGCTACTAGTAGAAAAGCTTGCAGGACTTGATCATGTGACATCGGCAGAGATCGCCGGCCCGGGTTTCATCAACATGCGGATCGACAGTGAATTTTGGCACGCACGTTTGGGCGATGTCTTGGGCGCTGCGACTTCCTACGGCGATTCGAAATTTGGGGCAGGTGAGGGCGTGAACGTCGAATACGTCTCCGCCAACCCCACCGGCCCGATGCACGTTGGCCACGCGAGGGGAGCCGTGTTCGGTGATGCCTTGGCGGCACTGTTGGAGAAAGCGGGCTTTGATGTCACACGAGAATATTACATCAACGATGCCGGAACCCAGGTTGGGGTTTTGGCTCGGTCGCTCCATCTCCGCTACCGCGAAGCCTTGGGCGAAGACATTGGCGCAATCCCTGAAGGACTTTATCCCGGCGATTATTTGATTCCCGTCGGCAAAGACCTCGCCGAAAAAGATGGCGATAAATGGCAAAATATCCCAGAAGACGACTGGTTGGTGCCGTTCCAAACCCTAGCCGTCGACGCGATGATGGAGCTCATCAAGGGCGACTTGGCGGAGCTTGGGGTAAAGTTTGATATGTTTACCTCCGAGCACGGACTGGTGGAGGCCGGAAAAGTCGACTCAGTTCTGAAATTCCTCGAAGATCGAGGCCTGATCTATCAAGGCGTCCTCGAACCACCGAAAGGTAAAAAGCCTGACGATTGGGAAGAACGGCCCCAAACCCTCTTCAAGGCCACCGATTTTGGCGACGATGTGGATCGTCCTCTGAAAAAATCCGACGGTACATGGACCTATTTCGCCTCCGACATCGCCTATCATTTGGACAAATACCAGCGCGGTTTTAAGACCATGATTGATGTCTGGGGTGCGGATCATGGCGGCTACGTCAAACGCATGGAGGCTGCGGTTAAGGCGGTCACCGAAGGCGACGGCGAACTGGATGTAAAAGTCTGCCGCTTGGTGAACCTGCTGGAAGACGGCAAGCCCGCAAAGATGTCAAAGCGCGCCGGGACCTTTGTCACGTTGCGCGATGTGGTGGAGCAAGTCGGCAAAGACGTTGTCCGCTTCATCATGCTGACCCGGACCAATGACAAGACTTTGGATTTCGATTTTGCGCGGGTGACGGAGCAGTCTAGAGACAACCCCGTATTCTACGTTCAATACGCCCATGCACGCATTTGTTCGGTGATGCGGCACGCGGCAGATGAGTTTGGCACGGACGCGATTACGGCACATGCTTTGTCGTCAGTAGCGCTCGACAAGTTGACCGATTCGGATGAATTAGCGCTAATTAAAACCATGGCGGCCTGGCCGAGGATGGTTGAGAGCGCAGCACTTGCTCATGAACCCCACAGAATAGCCTTTTATTTGAATGACTTAGCTTCTGGCTTCCATGGCCTCTGGAACAAAGGCAAGGACAACGCCCACCTGCGCTTTATAATCGCCGACGACCCGGACGTAACGAAGGCCCGCCTGGCGTTGCTCCAAGGCGTGGCCTTCGTCATTGCGTCCGGTCTTCAGGTATTTGGGGTAACGCCAGTTCAAGAGATGTAATATCTCGAAATTGTAAGTCAGGGAAATGTAAGCATGGCGCCGCCGGATCTTTCCGATAAGGCCATACCAGAGAGTGGGAACGGGCTTGCGTTTAAGCCTGTGAGCCGTCATGCCAAACCGAAACCGCGCTGGGGACTGATCTTTGGTATCACGTTTGTGCTGTTGATCATTGGTGCGGCCGGGGCGGGCTATCTTGTTTTTGAAGAGTCCTTGGAAGAAGGCGAGGAATTTCGCGTTCCCCTCATCCGCGCCAAGGCTGGCCCGATAAAGACCCGTCCGAAGAACCCTGGCGGCATGGACGTGCAGCACCGTGATAAGTTGGTTTATGATCGCTTGCCGGGTGGGGCCGAACGGACCCCTGTGGAAGTTCTAAACCCGCCGCCCGAATCCCCCCTGCCACCGCCTAAGAAAGTCGAACCCAAAGTGGCACCAGCTCCCAAAGTCGTGCCGCCTGTGGTCGAGGCGACACCGCCCAAACCCGTGAAACCCGGTCCAGCAACCCCGACGCCAAAAGATGTCGCGTCAATTAAATCGCCCGTTCCGGCACCCATGTCGCCTGTTGTGGAAGGTGCAAAGCCCAAACCGGAAACGAAACCGGAGCCAAAGTCCGAACCCAAAGTCGTTAAGCGACCGCCACCACCGCCGCCACCTCCAATGGTTCAGCCTGAGCCCCCAAAAGCGCCAGCAAAATCCCCGGCAAAACCAAAAGCAGAGCCTTTTGTTTTGAAGTCGCTTGAGGACAGCAAACCAAAGCCATTACCAGCGCCAAAGTCGGTGCAGGCACCCCCCGTTACAAAGCCTGCTGCATCGGCAAAATCGTCGGTAACGAAGGGAACAGGCAAGATTAAAATTCAGCTGGCCGCTGTTCGAAGTGTTGAACGGGCAACAACAGAATGGTCCCGACTTCGGCGCAAGCATGCTGATTTGTTGAAGGGTCTTAGCTTGACTGTAACCAAGGCGGACCTGGGCCCTGTGAAGGGGATATATTATCGGCTGCGGGCGGGCCCGGTGGCGACAGAATCAACCGCCAAAGCTCTCTGCGCTCAACTGACCCGGCGCAAAATTGGCTGCATGGTTGTTCGTGACAAATAATGCGTCCCGCGCTGTCATTCTTGGCTGTGCCGGCACAACGCTGAGCCGGGATGAGAGGGCATTTTATCGCGACGCCAATCCTTTCGGTTTCATCCTGTTTCAGCGTAACTGTGAATCGCCAGACCAAGTACGGGCGCTGGTGGCTGAGATGCGGGCGTCTGTGGGCCGGGACAATGCGCCGGTCCTGATAGATCAGGAAGGCGGCAGGGTTGCGCGCCTAAAACCACCCCATTGGCGGCACCCGCCAGCTGCTGCGGTGTTCTCTAAATTAGCGGATCGTGGTGCCGCGGCCGCGAAGCTGAACGCGCAAATGATCGCGTTTGAGCTTCTGGCGATGGGGATCGATGTTAATTGCGCCCCGGTCCTTGATCTTCCACAGGCCGACGCGGACCCTATTATTGGTGATCGGATTTCAGGGGAGACCCCAGAAAAGGCGGCGATCATAGGCCGTGCAGCCTGCGAAGGGTATTTGGCAGGTGGCGTGCTGCCCGTGATCAAGCATATCCCCGGTCATGGCAGAGCAACTGTTGATAGCCACAAGGCCTTGCCCATCGTTGATGCCTCTCACAAAGACCTAAGCAGGTTCGACTTTAAACCATTTAAGGCGCTCGCTGACATGCCTTGGGCGATGACGGCCCATGTGGTCTACCAAGCTATTGACGGGGATAACCCTGCGACGTCGTCAGCGACCGTGATCGGCGATGTGATCCGCGGTGAGATTGGCTTTGATGGCGTCTTGTTATCGGATGATCTATCCATGCAAGCCCTCCGCGGGAGCTTCACTGAACGGGCTGAAACGGCGCTAAAAGCTGGGTGCGATGTTGTGCTTCATTGCAACGGGGTGATGGAAGAAATGGAAGCGGTTGTTGCGGGAACTGCGCCCCTAAGTGTGGCAGCCCTTGAACGGATAGAGCGGGCTGCCAAATTAATCGATACCCCCAAAGATTTTGATTTCGAAGGAGCGCAGCAACGACTTGATCAGCTGCTGGCAAAAACATGATGTCGGATATGCACCTGGATAAAATTCTATTTCAGGCTTCGATCTGGATAATTCCAGTCATTCTGGCCGTGACCTTCCATGAGGCTGCGCACGGCTGGGTTGCGTGGAAGCGCGGTGATGATACGGCTTATATGCTGGGCCGTGTGACGTTTAACCCGATCAAGCACATTGATCCGTTTGGCACGGCTTTGTTGCCAGCGATGCTGCTGTATTTTTCAGGCGGGCAGGTGATGTTCGGCTATGCCAAGCCGGTGCCTGTCAATTTCAACCGCTTGTTTCATCCGCGCCGGGATATGGTGTTGGTGGCTTTAGCGGGGCCTGGGGTCAATTTATTGCTGGCCATCGTTGCGGCCTATTTGTTCCATACATTATCGCTTCTGCCGCGTGACGTGGCAGAGTGGGTCAGTTATAACCTCGGCAACTTGATTTGGATTAATTTGCTGTTGTGTGTTTTCAACATGCTGCCGCTGCCGCCATTGGATGGTGGACGGGTTGCCGTTGGGGTGCTACCGCCGAATTTAGCTTATCGGTTGGCGGGGCTCGAGAGGGCCGGAATGTTTATTATCCTGGGTGCGGTATTTCTATTGCCGTGGCTCGGCGCAAAATTGGGCATGGATTTGAACGTTTTTTGGTGGCTTGTCGGGGGCCCGGCGTCATACTTAATGGATGTCGTTGTGAACATGGCGGGGATTGTTTAACGGAACATGGCTGACTTAGAAGCAATTGAGGAATTCGAAGGGGAGGGCGCACCGAGCATCAACCCCTTTGTCGTCGACATTGATGGCTATGAAGGCCCAATCGATGCGTTGCTGCAGCTTGCCCGTGATCAAAAGGTAGACCTCGCGCAAATCTCCATCCTGCAATTGGCGGATCAATACCTGGAATTTATCGCTCAGGCCCAAAAAGTGAACTTGGAACTGGCAGCGGATTACCTCGTGATGGCTGCGTGGCTCGCTTATATGAAGTCGCGTCTTCTGCTGCCTGATTTGGGTAACGAGGATGAGCCCAGCGGCCAGGAAATGGCAGATGCACTGGCGTTCCAAATTCGCCGCTTGGAGGCGATGCAGAAAGCCGGGGAGGGCCTGCTGGCACGACCTCAATTAGGTGAAGATTTTTATGATCGCGGCGACCCAGAAGAATTCGTAACCAATTGGAAGACGGTCATTGATGTCACCTTGTATGACCTCTTAAAGGCCTACGGTGATCAGGCGAGCAGAGCCAAGGGCGACGGCACGCTGCACATTGAGCCTTGGGAGTTGTTTTCTGTCGAAGACGCGCTGTCACGCTTGCGGAAGCTGGTTGGCCACGTTCCTGACTGGTCTGAGCTGAGTAAGTTCTTGCCGGAAGGAATGAAGGACGGAATATCGACCCGCTCTGCTGTGGCCTCAACCTTGTCCGCCAGCCTTGAAATGGCTAAGGAAGGTAAACTAAAAATACGCCAAGATGGGACGTTCGCGCCGATCTATATTCGAGCCGCCGGCGACCCCTCATCTGGAAACACGGACTCATGAGCGAGATCAACACCCATCACCTGCGACTTTTGGAAGCGGTACTGTTCGCGAGCACAGAGGTGCTGCCGGAGAGACTCCTGGCACGTGCCTTGCCGGAAGAGGCTGATTTGCCTGAATTGCTAAAGGAACTGCAAGCGCAGTATGCGGAACGCGGTGTGAATTTGGTTCAGGCTGGAAAATCCTGGGCCTTCCGTACGTCCCCTGATTTGGCGGCGCAATTGAACCGGGAAACCGAAGTCAGTCGCAAACTCTCTCGTGCGGCCGTCGAGACCTTGGCCATCGTCGCCTATCACCAACCAGTCACACGGGCCGAGATTGAGGAAATACGCGGCGTTAGCATCTCGAAAGGCACCCTCGACCTGTTGTTCGAACACGGCTGGATCCGTCCCCGCGGTCGCAGAAAAACCCCAGGCCGCCCCGCCAACTGGGTAACAACGGATGAATTCTTGGACCACTTCGGTCTGGAAGGCCTGAGAGACCTGCCAGGAATGGCAGAGTTGAAGGCCGCAGGCCTGCTGGATTCTGGCCCTGCGATCAATGCCTATCGGGTCAGTGGTGACTTGGCGGAGAAGAGCGAAAGCAATGGCGCCGACGAGCCTCAGCCGGAAGGTGTCGTGCTCGAAGAAGAATCTGAGCTGGTTGCCGAACCTCTAAATCCTGATGATGATGTGGTGGGTTCGGAAGAGATTTTGCCCGGTGGTTGAGGAGGGCAGCTGATTTAGGGCGTTAATCATTCTGGGGCTCTACGTTGCAGCCCCTTGATCTTTCTGCCATTATCCGCCACAACCGGTCCCCTAATTATTATGAATGGAATACGAATATGGGCGCGTTTAGTATTTGGCATTGGCTTATTGTCCTCGTCGTTGTCTTGGTCCTTTTTGGCGGCAAGGGAAAGATTTCTTCGTTGATGGGTGATTTCGGTAAGGGTCTGAAATCGTTCAAGAAAGGGATGAAGGAAGACGAAACGGCCGATGCAGCCACTGAAGAAGCGCCAAAAGCGCTGAAATCAGAACAGGCGGAAGCTGTTGATAGCGTGGCAGAGAAGGACAGCGCGCAGAAGACCTGAGCGTTGGCTTGATTGTTGTTAATGCTTTTTCAGCCCCCTTACGTTTCCTTTCTCCAGGAGTAACGCCGCCATGTTCGACATCGGCTGGCAAGAACTGTTCATCGTTGCCGTTATCGGCATCATTGTCATCGGACCCAAGGAACTCCCTCGAACGTTGCGCGCGGTAACCGGAGCGTTACGCAAAGTACGCGCCATGGCGAGCGAATTTCAAAGCGGCATCGATGATGTGGTACGCGAAGCCGATCTGGAAGACATCAAAAAATCCGTGACAGGGGCCGAGGATTTCGACTTTGAAAACGAAATCAAGGGAACCTTGGACCCGACAGGCGACCTAGAAAAAGACATTCAAGGAAGCTTGGATGATGAGTTCGATGAGACGGATAACTGGGACGATGACGACGACGAGAATGACGAAGATTTTTACGACTACGAAGGTGACGATAGCGACGTTAACATCGCAGACACCGAGGCTGTTCCCGTCGATATGCCGGAGGTTGTGAAAACGACAGACGAAGAAAATACGGCGAGCGCCTCTGCAGATGATGCTCCTGAGCCAGAGTCCGCGCCCGCGCCCGCGCCGACCAAGCAGGATGGGTAGCAGACATGGCTGACCAACCCGCAGATCAATCCGCAGATCAATCCGCAGATCAATCTGGCGAAGAAACCAAAATGCCGCTGCTTGAGCATTTAATCGAGCTGCGTCAGCGTCTGCTGCATTCGGTCATTGCGATCCTGGTGTTGTTTGTCATCAGCTTTTATTTCGCGCCCTCCATCTATGCATTCTTAGTGCAACCGCTGGCCGACATCTTGGCGGATATGGGCGGCAACCGTCGGATGATTTACACGGCCCTGCATGAAACCTTCTTCAGCTACATCAAGGTCGCGTTCTTTATGGCGATGTTCTTGGCGTTTCCGGTGATCTCTGTGCAAATCTGGAAGTTCATTGCGCCTGGGCTTTATTCCAATGAGAAGAAAGCTTTCTGGCCCTTCCTGGTGGCGACGCCAATCTTGTTTCTCATGGGCGGCGCCATGGTGTATTATTTCGTCCTTCCGGTGGCCTGGAAGTTTTTCCTGAGCTTCGAGCAAATGGCCGCACCTGGCGGGTTGCCGATCCAATTAGAAGCCAAGGTCAACGAATACTTATCGCTGGTCATGCGGCTGATATTCGCATTCGGCGTTTGCTTCGAGCTGCCTGTGGTGATGACGCTGCTGGGCAAAATTGGTGTGATTTCGTCCAAAGGTATGCGGGAAAAACGACGCTATGCCATCGTAACCGCCTTTATCGCCGCGGCGATTTTGACACCACCTGACCCAATTAGCCAAATCGGCTTGGCCTTGCCGACGATCTTGCTCTATGAAATCTCTATAATCTGCGTAAAAATGGTCGAGAAGAAACGCGAAGAAGAGGCCGCTGAGGCCGAGACCACAGACTAAAACGGAACCGAGAATGTTCGATATTAAGTGGATACGTGAAAACCCGGCGGCCTTCGATGCGGGCTTGGACAAACGTGGGGTGGCACCCCTTTCGCAAAATCTAATTGACTTGGATAAAAAACGTCGCGCGTCACAGACTCAAGCCCAAGAAATCAAAGCCGCCCGCAATCAGATTTCCAAACAAATTGGTGCGGCCAAAGCCAAGGGTGAGGATGCGGCTGCGTTGATTGCCCAGGTTTCTCTTTCCAAGCAAGCGGAAGGCGAAGCGGAAAAAGAAGCGACTGAACTAACCCGCGAACTGGATAACGCGCTGTCAGCCATTCCGAACTTGCCCGGCGACGGTGTGCCGATTGGTAAGGACGAAGACGACAATATCGAAGTCCGAACCTGGGGCGACCCCGCGGCACTGGATTTTGAGCCCAAGGAACATTTTGATTTGGGCGAAAGCCTGGGGATGATGGATTTTGACCGGGCGGCGAAAATTTCGGGTGCTCGGTTTGTAGTGTTATCAGGCGCACTGGCGCGGATGGAGCGGGCTTTGGCGTCGTTTATGCTGGACTTGCACACCACGGAAAATGGCTATGAAGAAGTCAATCCACCTGCCTTGGTCAATGACACGGCAATGTATGGCACGGGGCAATTGCCGAAGTTCGGCGAGGATTTGTTTCGAACGACTGATGGCTTTTGGATGATCCCGACAGCGGAGGTTCCACTGACCAACCTCGTTTCCGGTGAAATCTTGGAGCAGGATCAATTGCCAATCCGGCGCACAGCCATGACCTGGTGTTTTCGGTCTGAAGCGGGGGCGGCCGGGCGCGATACCCGCGGCATGATTCGCCAACACCAATTCACCAAAGTCGAACTTGTCAGCATCGCCGAGCCCGAACAATCGAATGACGAGCTGGAACGCATGACGTCCTGCGCTGAAGGTATCTTACAAAAGTTAGAATTGCCGTATCGAGTGGTGGTATTATCGACAGGTGACATGGGGTTTTCAGCGCAGAAGACCTATGACATCGAAGTTTGGTTGTCGGGGCAGAAGCGCTACCGGGAAATCTCCAGCTGTTCCAACTGCGGCGACTTTCAGGCCCGCCGGATGAAGACACGCTATCGCCCTGAAGGAGAGAAAGGGACGCGCTTTGTCCATACCTTGAATGGGTCTGGGCTGGCGGTTGGCCGAACCTTGGTTGCAGTATTGGAAAACTACCAGCAAGCCGATGGTTCCATCGTTGTGCCAGAAGTGCTTCGACCTTACATGGGGGGGCTGGAGGTCATCACAGCTGATGGCTAAATCTCCTGCATTTTTGAACCTGGCCAAGGCCCGGATTCTGATTTCCAACGACGACGGCATCGATGCGCCGGGGCTTAAAGTCCTGGAGAAAATCGCCCGCAAATTATCTAAAGATGTTTGGGTCATCGCTCCTGAGACTGAGCAAAGTGCGGCCGGGCATTCCCTCACACTCCGCAGACCTTTGCGCATTCGCAAAGTCTCCAGCCAACGCTGCGCCATTGACGGTACGCCAACCGATTGTGTGCTGTTGGGGGTTAACGAGGTCATGAAAGGCAATTCGCCCAACTTGGTACTGAGCGGTATCAATCGAGGTGGAAACTTGGGCGAAGACGTGACTTATTCAGGCACGGTCGCTGCTGCCATGGAAGGGACGCTTTTGGGCATTCCTTCGGTCGCCGTTAGTCAAGTCGTTACGGATCGCACTAAGCCGCGTTGGGCGACGGCGGAACATTGGGTTCCCAAAGTCTTAAAACAGCTGGCAAAGAACCCTTGGCCCGAGAACGTCCTGATCAACGTCAATATACCGGACGTGCCGACTCGTGCTGTGACAGGGATTGAAGTCAATCGCCAGGGGCGGCGCAAAATTGGCGGCGAATTGGCGGAAGGTCAGGACCCCCGTGGTGAGTCCTATTTTTGGATTGGCGCGCAACGGGATGAGGACCGGTTTCGAAAAGACACGGACTTGGAAGCCGTCCACCGAGGCGCCATTTCAGTGACTCCGTTGGGGTTAGACCTGACCCATGGGCCGACTCTTAAGAAACTGAAGGGCGCCTTTTCATGACAGGTGAGTCGGGAAAAGCACGCTTGGTCCTGGATTTGCGTCAAGCTGGCGTGAGCGATGCGCGGGTGATGGCGGCGATGGAAGCCGTGCCGCGTGAATTGTTCGTGCCGGAACCCTTGCGCAGCAATGCCTACGACGATACCGCCTTGCCAATTGGATACCATCAAACCGTCAGTCAGCCCACCGTGGTGGCCTTAATGACCGAGGCATTGAATGTCGGCGAACGGATGAAGGTCTTGGAAATCGGCACCGGGTCTGGCTATCAGGCGGCGGTCTTATCCAAGCTGTGCCGGCGGCTTTATACGTTTGAGCGTCACCGTCCGCTGTTAAAAGAAGCCGAGGCGCGCTTTGCTGAACTGCGGATTACTAATATCACATCATTGGCGGCCGATGGCTCCAAGGGGTGGCCGGAGCAAGCACCCTTCGACCGCATTATTGTCACAGCTTTCGCGGCTGATATTCCGCCGGTTTTGGTTGAGCAATTAGCGGTTGGTGGGCTGATGATCGTTCCCGTCGGCGATGGCGATCACGACCAACGCTTGGAACTGGTAGAGCGTACGGAAGACGGCATTAAGACCAAAGATTTAGGTGCCGTGAGATTCGTCCCGATGCTTGAGGGCATGGGAACAAATTAGCTCTTAACCGGCCTCATCAAATTCATCGTAGTGTTTATAGCTGTTGGTCATGTACCACCTGAAGAAATCCCAATACGATTCCGGTGCGTATTTCGGTGGATTGTCAGGGCTCTGGCATGTCGGCAGACATTCAACGACCGGTTCAAGATCGGGGTTTACGAAGACTGGGACAGTGTATCTGTTTTTAGATTTTGGGATTGCGACGCGATGCGGTGTGGCGATAAAGCGCTCGTTGCTCCATCGTTCCAGGAACTGCCCAATGTTGACATGAATAGCACCTTCCACTTTCCTCGGTCGAAACCAAATCCCATTGTTATCTAGAATTTCTAGTCCTTCAACGTCCGCTGCCGGCAACAAGGTCATGAACCCCGTGTCGGCATGGGCACCTAGCGCAAACTCGTTGTCCTCGGCGGTTGGTTTCGGTGGATAATGGGCCATGCGGTAATAGGTGTAGTTTTCTTTGAAATAGGGCTGGAAAAAGTCTTCAGGTAGCTCCAACGCTAATGCCCATAGCGGTAAAAGCTTTTTCCCAAGGGCCTCCATGGCGCCCATGTATTCTTCAACGACTTCTTTGAAACCTGGTAGGTTCTCCGGCCATTGGTTTTTCGCGTAGAACTGCTTTCCAGCCTTCACATGAGGGTTGTCCGCTGGATAATCTGTTGCGAAAACAGTTGTTTCATTGAGATCGAACTTGGTGTTCGCGTTATAGGTTGAATGCTTGATCAGGGTCGCACGGGGAGGGATGAAACCGCGCTGGTCTCGGTTGATCTGAATTTTAAGTTTTTCGTCGAGAGATAAGGCAGAAAAGCGCTCGTTCTCAGTAATTGCGCGGTCAAGCAGTGACTGCGGGATGCCATGGTTCTTTAGGGCCAGAAACCCGACTGTTTCACTGGCGAATCTAAGTTCTTCGGCCAGGGTCTGTTTCTTGCTTTCATCCCCGCTGAGATAATCGCCTAAATCCAACACCGGCAAATCACGGGTCTCAACATGACCATCACCTGATGTTGTAACTTCAATTTTTTCTAAACTCATTGATCACCCTTCCTGCTTGACGCTTCATCGCGAGTGCAAAACATAATTGGTCTTGGGTCCAAGTCTTTGACTAAGATCAAGCCATGATAGCACGAAGGACAGACTTGAAAAGTTGCAGTGAGTCCACGGGTTAGAGATAATTGCGCTATGAGGTCTATAGGGTGGAAATTTATCTGTTTTTGTATTGTGGCGGCGGTGTCTGGTTGCGGCTGGGCGGAGTGGCCGCCGAAGCCTGTTTCATTTCCAAAATATGGTGGAAAAGCCCCGGAAAATAAGGGCTCGCGGAGTAATGAGAGGGCACGGCCCAGCACGATCAAGGTTGCCACTGGTGACACTGTCTACAATGTCGCACGGCGCCATGGGGTCTCTGTTCGTGCCCTTATTGATGCGAATCGCTTGCGGCCGCCTTATCGATTGAGAGCAGGCCAAATTTTAGCGTTGCCGCGTTCTCCGGTCCATGTGGTTAAGAGCGGCGATACACTTTACGCAATTGCTTTGCGCTATGGTGTCGGGATGTATTCCTTGGCTCGCACCAATGGACTACAGGCACCTTATCTAATCAGGGTTGGACAGTCGCTTAAAATTCCAGGCTGGAGCCGGTCGATCGCTGCCAAAGCCCGACCGCGAAGAAGCTCTGATGTGCCGAAAAAGCCTCGGCCCAGAGGTACCTCTAAGCAATCAAATTCGGCACCGCCGCCGGTTCCCCAACCCGTTATGCCTCTGCCGCCGCCAAAAGCTCGCTCATCGTCTGGGTTTCTTTGGCCGGTGAGGGGAAGGGTGGTTTCAAGGTTTGGTGCGAAAGCCAAAGGTCTGCACAACGATGGAATCAATATTGCGACCCGTCGGGGCGTGCCGGTACTTGCTGCGGATCATGGTGTGGTGGCCTATGCTGGCAATGAACTACGTGGCTTTGGCAACCTGTTGCTGATCAAACATTCAGAAGGCTGGGTGACGGCGTATGCCCACAACCAAGTTCTTCTGGTCAAACGCGGGCAAAGTATTAAAAAAGGGCAATCCATCGCCCGTGTTGGCAGCACAGGTACCGTGAACACGCCGCAGCTTCACTTCGAATTGCGCAAAGGAAAGCGCGCGGTAGACCCGCAGAAGTATTTATCGAGGCTGCGGATTTAGTAGAAAATTTGAGGATTCGTCGGTAAAATGCTTTATTGAATCTCAGAATCGGGAGAGGCTTAGGCATGGACAAGTTTTCGACAGATAATGTCACAGAGAATGTCAAAGAATCCGGCACTTGGATCCGCTTCGCCGCAATGGTTTTCTATGGTTTCGCATTCTACATTGTATCGTCGTTGACGTTTTTTATCGCGGTCGTTCAGTTCCTCATAAAGCTGCTAACGGGATCAGTGAATGCACAACTGCAATCTGTAGGCTTAAGCTTGGCCCTGTACGCCAAGGAAAGTATTGTGTTTTTGACCTTCCATTCAGAAGAATTGCCATTCCCATTTGGCCTAGCATGGCCCAAGGGAGAAAAGGCGAAACCCGCGCGCAAATCAACTCGTAAAACAGCCAAATCTCCAGCTAAATCTTCAGCCCGCAAGGCAGCGGCCTAGGAAATTTGGAGACGTGGCCGCGGACCAACAGGAATTAATTCAAAACGCGATAGTTTATGCCCGCGAAGGCCGCCTTGAAGAGGCCGAAAAAGCTTTTACTCAGGTACGCGATGCCGATCCCGATAATCCAGATTGCTACGTCAATTTAGGAGTTGTGTTACGTCAGCAGGGAAAGGTCGATGCGGCCCTGGCGTCCTATCAATACGCGCTTTCGATTGATCCTAAACACAGTGGTGCGCTTTACAATTGTGCCAATATTTTGCGCGATGGTCGGCGGCACCAGGAGGCCGTGGAACTCTATCTCCGGGCCCTTAAAATTAATCCGGAACAAGTCGCGATCTTGAATAATCTTGGCCTTACGCTTCAGGCATTGGGGCGACAGGAAGAGGCCATCGGTTACTATCACCAGGCGCAAAAACTTCAACCGGATCAGGCTTACCTTTTCGATAATATTGGCAACGCTTATCTGGAACTCAAAAACTTCCCCCATGCCATGGCCAGCTATCGTCAGGCTTTGGACATTGACCCAAATTTCACGCCCGCTTTGGCTCATATGGGGATCACATATTCCAAAGAAGATAAGCCTGACGATGCGATCAAATGGCTGCGCAGGGCTTTGGCGGTTGATCCGCATTTGATCGATGCACTTAATGCTATGGGCAACGCGTTGAGGGTGCTTAATCAGGACCAAGAAGCCATCGCCTGTTTCCGTCGGGCGCTTGAGATCAATCCCAATTTCCCTGAAGCCATTTCGAATTTAGGAGTTGCATTCAACGACTTAGGCAATTTGGACCAGGCCCTCGCCGCGGCCCGTCGTGCCGTGCAAATTTCTCCTCGGAATCCGATTTATCATTGGACGTGTGCCTTGGTTCTCCTGCGTGCAGGGCATTTTAAAGAAGGCTGGAATGAATACGAATGGCGCTGGCAGCGGCATGATTTCACCACTCCAAACCGCGACTTCGGCAAACCGAGATGGGACGGCAGCCCCTTGGACGCAAAGACCATCCTGATCCACGCCGAACAAGGAGTCGGCGATACATTACAGTTTATCCGATATGCGCCCCTCGTTGCTAAAGCGGGGGCCTCCGTGGTGGTTGAGTGCCAGCCGGAAGTGGCGGGACTGATGGCAGACGTAGAAGGGGTAAGCACTGTCGTCCGACAAGGCGATAAGTTCCCTAACTTTGACACGCAAATACCGCTGTTAAGTCTGCCTAGAATATTCGGAACAGAAGTGGAAACGATCCCGGCGTTTACCTATTTGAAAGCGCCAAAGAAACCAGTCGTCAAAATTAAACCAGGCAAAAAATTTGCGGTCGGACTGGTGTGGGCCGGCAGTGCGACACATCGGAACGACAAACAACGGTCGATCCCGTTGGAGACTTTGACGCCCTTGTTGGATGTACCGGAGTGTGTGTTCTACGGCCTGCAGGTCGGTGACCGGCAAAAGGAAATTAAATCTCTGGACTTGGCCGAAAAGGTGATCGACCTGTCTGCAAAGCTGAAAGATTTTTCTGCCACCGCGTCCGTGGTCGATCAATTGGACTTGGTCATTTCAGTCGACACAGCGGTTGCGCATCTAGCCGGGGGAATGGGCAAGCAAACCTGGACGTTGCTGGCTTTTGCTTCCGAATGGCGCTGGTTGATGGGACGGGATGACAGTCCGTGGTACCCCAGTATGCGGCTTTTCCGACAAAAGTCGGCAGGAGACTGGGGGGATGTGGTGGAAGCAGTTGGCGAGGAGTTGGGTAAAGCAGCTAAAGCTTAAAGCCGCTTACCCATTTTTCCAGCTAAGTCCTGAATGAACTGCCATGCAACCCGGCCTGAACGTGAGCCTCGGGTCATCGCCCATTCGACGGCCTGGGCGCGCAGTTCTTGTTGGGGAACATCCAGACCATAAAATTCAGCGTACTTTTCGATAATGGCGAAATATGTATCTTGGTTGTGGTTGTGAAAACCAAGCCACAGTCCAAAGCGATCCGATAGGGAGACTTTTTCTTCTACCGCTTCAGACGGATTAATCGCCGTACCACGTTCATTTTCCATCATGTCGCGAGGCATTAGGTGGCGGCGGTTGGAAGTCGCGTAGAAAATGACGTTCTCTGGCCGTCCTTCAATTCCACCCTCAAGCACAGCCTTCAGAGACTTGTATTCGGTTTCACCGCCATCGAATGAAAGGTCATCGCAAAACAGAACAAAAAACCGGTCCGAATCGCGCAGGATATGCAGCAACTTCGGCAATGAGGTGATGTCTTCGCGGTGAATCTCAACCAATGCCAATGCACCGGGCTTATCTTCGTTGATCTTGGCGTGAATGGCTTTAACCACGGAACTTTTGCCAGTACCACGGGCGCCCCATAAAAGTGCGTTATTGGCGGGCAATCCGTTGGTAAAACGACGGGTGTTCTCCATCAAGGTGTCGCGTTGTTTTTCGATGCCTTGCAGCAATTCTAACTCAATCCGATTGACTTCGGGGACGACTTCCAGCCATTCGGTCTCCTTATGCCAAACATAGGCATCAGAGGCTGTCAGATCAGGCTTCTCTGCGGGGGCCGGGGCCAAGCGCTCCAGGCTGTCCGCAATCCGTTGAAGCAGCGGATATAATTGGTCATCTGTCATGGCGGGGGAACGTATCTACTGACATGGGTCAGGTCAACCCAATCCGGTGATCAATGGCACTAAGTTACTGGTTGCAAGTCAGAGCCCCAGGGGTATAGTCCGTCGAGCTTTACCAATTTACTGTTTTAAGGAGTTTGAGATGTTCGTATCTCCCGCATACGCGCAGGCTGCTGGTGGTTCCGGTGGTGGAGGCCTAGAGAGCTTCCTGCCGATTATCCTGATCTTTGCGGTTTTCTATTTTCTATTGATCCGCCCGCAACAAAAGAAACAAAAAGAACACCGGGCCATGTTGAGCCAGGTGCGCCGGGGTGACCGGGTCATCATGGGTGGTGGTATCATGGGGACTGTGACCAAGGTGATAGATGATCATGAGATCACCGTGGAAATCGCTGACGGCGTCAAGGTCCGCGTTCAACGGGCACTTTTGGCGCAAGTGATTGCCAAGATTGATCCGTCTCAGGCCGCACCGACAGCCAGCAATGACGACTCTCAGAAAAAGGGCGGCATGCTAGGCGGTATTTTTGGCGGAAGCCGGAAATAGTTTAGTCGGCAGCCATGATTTATTTTGCAAAATGGAAGATTGCGATGGTCCTGGGCGTGTGTTTGCTCGGGCTGACGTTTCTTGTGCCAAATTTCCTAAGCAAAGAGGCTGCCGAAGGCTTGCCTGATTATCTGCCTCATAAGCAGATCAGCTTAGGGCTCGATTTGCAGGGTGGTGTACACCTGTTGATTGAGGTCGGCGTGGGTACGGTCATTCGGGAACGCGCCGAATCGGTTCGTGATGATGTCCGCGTGACCCTCCGAAAAGCAAAAATTCGCTATTCCGGTTTGGGAATCAATGGCACGAACGTTCGCGTGACGATCAAGGACCCGGCGAAAGTTGATCAAGCGGTCTCCTTATTTACGGCCGACCAGGCGGGCATGGACATAGAGAATAGCGGCAATAACATCACCATGGCGTTTAGCGATAAGGCCCTGAAAGAACAAAAAGTCGGTGCGGTTGAGCAATCTGTTGAAGTCTTGCGGAAACGAATTGATGCGCTCGGCGTGCGCGAACCGACCATCATTCGCCAAGGTGATGAACGGATTTTGGTGCAGGTGCCGGGCATAGATGATCCTGAACGTTTAAAAACCATCATCGGTAAGACCGCGAAGATGACGTTCCATTTGGTGGATAACCGTCAGCTGGCACCGGGACGGGTGCCGCCGGGGTCGATGCGGGTGCCGGATGCTCAAGATAAATATCAAGACGGCAGCCCCGTCACATATTTGGTCCAAAAGCGGGTGATGGTCAGTGGTGAAAGCCTGATTGATGCGCAGCCCTCGTTTGATTCGCGCACCAACGAGGCCGTGGTTTCTTTCCGGTTTGATACCCGGGGTGCCCGCAAATTTGGTGATGTCACGACAAAAAATGTCGGTGTGCCTTTTGCCATTATTTTGGATGGTAAGGTCATTACCGCACCTGTCATTCGCGAGCCGATTTTAGGCGGTAGTGGCCAGATATCAGGTCGCTTCACGGTTCAAGAGACCCAAGACCTTTCGCTGCTGTTACGTGCTGGTGCACTGCCGGCGCCCTTGACGTTCTTGGAAGAACGAACCGTTGGCCCTGGAATGGGGGCAGACTCAATTGCTGCTGGTAAGATCGCCGCTATCGTCGGTTTGATCGCGGTAATCGTCTTTATGGTCATCAGTTATGGCAAGTTTGGCGGCATGGCGGACGTTGCCTTGATGATGAACATCATTCTGATTGGCGCCGCACTCTCCGTCTTACAAGCAACATTGACCCTGCCGGGCATTGCCGGGGTCGTGCTGACCATTGGCATGGCCGTCGATGCGAATGTGCTGATATTTGAACGTATCCGTGAGGAAGTCGCCGTCGGGCGGACACCAATCTCCGCCGTCGATGCCGGATATTCCCGGGCGATTACCACGATCATTGATGCCAACGTGACGACCTTGATTGCGGCCGTGCTGCTGTATCAATTTGGTTCCGGGCCAATCCGTGGGTTCGCCGTTACGCTGGCGATTGGTATTGTGACGTCTATGTTTACCGCGATCATGCTGACCCGTTTGATGGTGGTGACGTGGCTCCGGCGCAACAAGCCTACGAAGTTGGAGATTTAGGATGTCTGGACTTCATCTCATTCCCGTAGGGATCAGCCTTCAGTTCATCCCAAAGCGGAAAATGTTCTTTATTGCTTCGGCGGTGATTATCATCGCATCGATTTTTCTGTTCTTAGGCAAAAGCCTGAATTACGGCATCGATTTTAAGGGCGGTATTATGATTGAGGTGAAGACCCAAGGTCCCGCCAACATCGGTGCCATGCGCGAGACCTTATCAGGCTTGGGTCTGGGGGCGGTTGAACTCCAGGAATTCGGCGCAGTTGATACGGTGCTCATCCGCGTGCAGCGCCAACCGGGCGGTGATCAAGCGCAAGACCCCGCTGTTCAAAAAGTTAAATTGGCCCTTGGGGCAAATGTGGATTACAGACGGACCGAAACTGTCGGCCCTAAAATCAGTGACGAGCTGTTCTGGTCCGGGGTGCAGGCGGTGTTGTTCGCCATCGTCGCGATCATGATTTATATTTGGTTCCGATTTGAATGGCAGTTCGGCATTGGTGCTATTATCGCGCTTAGTCACGATGTGATTTCGACAATCGGGCTGTTTGCGCTGTTCCAGTTTGAGTTCAACCTTTCAACGGTGGCTGCTGTCCTGACGATTGCGGGTTACTCGATCAATGACACGGTCGTTGTCTATGACCGGGTGCGCGAGAACCTTCGGAAGTATAAATCTCTGCCATTCACGGATTTGCTCAACCGCAGCATTAACGAGACCCTGTCGCGCACAGTTATTACCAGCGTGACGACGTTGCTGGCCTTATTCGCACTTTATTTCTTAGGTGGCGAAGTCATCCGAGACTTCAGCTTTGCCATGATTTGGGGCGTGCTGATCGGAACGTATTCGTCGATTTGCTTGGCCGTGCCATTGTTGCTGTATCTCAACGTCAACCGCGGCACCGGCGCATCTCAAACTCAGGTAGAGGCGACGGAACAAACGTCGTAGAGAGCCATCTCAGGACTGGACATCACGCCACTGGTTCCCGAAGGCCGTCAGCTTATTAACGGTTATGGCGATGGTCGGTTTCGAATTGCCGGTGAAGTCTTTGAAAGCGGAGTCTTGGTGTTTACTGAGACCACAGTTCCCTGGCCGGTCACCACAGTCGACGAAATCTCTATAGACGCTCTCGAGCCAATTGTCTCAGCGGACCCTTCGGTTGATATCCTCTTGATCGGCTGCGGCCCAAAGTTCCTAATGCCGCCCAAGGTGCTACGAGAGGAACTTCGCGCCGCTGGGATTAGCATGGAATGGATGGACACAGGGGCTGCATGCCGGACCTTCAATGTGCTCCTAAGCGAAGAACGCCGAGTTGCGGCTGCGTTGATTGCGGTGGCGTAGGGCTCGCATAACTTTTTGTTATTGAGTCTAAAAATTATGTCTGCTTATAGGCAGGAATTTAAAATTAAGCCGCGCCTAATGACCTTTTGAAGTAATGCCAAACTGTTTCAAGATTTTCGAAAAATCCCCCTGCGACTGCATGGATTTTAGGACCCGCGTGACATCGTCGACGAGATCGCGATGCCGTGAATGGACATAATGGTACAATGGATTCCGTTGTAGGGGCGGTGTGAGCATAACAATGTGCTTCAGACCCTGATCCTGGATAACCTTTGCGCCGGTAAACCGATTGGCAATAACGATGTCCATCCGCCCCTTATCAACCATTTTGAAAGCAATAATGTCGGTGCCTGTAAGATGGCGATTCATCCCGACGGTGTTTTGCTCAGCAACTTTATAGCCCCTGTGAAAAACGAGTCTGTATGGCTTGAGGCTTTTCCATCCATCGATCTTTACCGACGCGTCTTTGCCGAAAGCCATTTGTTCAGCGGTGACATGGCTGACGGGTATACGAATTAGATTGGGATACTTTGTTTCTATGTCTTTAATCCGAACCAATTCGCCGTCCGAAAGGCCTTTGTTGGACATCTGAAGCGCTCGTTCCGCCGGATAGGTCTTATATACGACAGTGACATTGAGAGTCGCATAGGCCTGGCGGATAATCTCGGCGGCGGCATCGTGGAAAGCGTTCTTTTCCTGAGGAAAAACGAATGTTAGTTGCCTCCCCTGGGCATTGACCGAATCCGCTGTGAATAGGGTCAGCAGGAATAACAACAACATTCGGATCGCCATGATGCTATTTCCTTTGCTTTTACCGTCAGAGAGTAACATGTGTTACCGCCATCGCTATCGTAATGCCTAATTTTGGCGACTTGAAGCCGTTGTATCAACAAAGACTCCTGCACTGAGGGCGTGCTTTGCCGACAAGCCAGCACATCAATCCCAGGGAGATCAATGTTACCGTCCTCGTGCAAAAGATAGAATTGCTTCCTCTCTCTACAAACCCAATCAGATTAGAACGGGTTGTTTTCTGATTTTCCCTTTGTGTCAAAGAACTCCTTTGTGATCTTGAACACGATCGGGCTGAGCAGGGCCAACGCAATTAGGTTTGGAATTGCCATCAATGCATTGAGCGTATCGGCCAGTAACCACACGAACCCGAGCTTTAGGGTGGCGCCGACAAGGGCTGCTAAAGACCATACGACGCGGAAAGGCGTGATGATCTTGACGCCGAACAGGTATTGCAGCGAACGCTCACAATAGTAGCTCCAGCCGAGAATTGTCGTGAAAGCAAATACCGTCAAAGCCACAGCGATCACATAGCCACCGACACCAGGCAAGGCTAAATCAAACGCCTTGGCGGTGAGGGCTGCACCTGTCTCGCCGCTGGTCCATGCACCCGTGCAGAGAATCGCCAGAGCGGTGAAGGAGCATACGATCAGTGTGTCGATAAAGGTTCCCAACATGGCAACTAAGCCTTGGCTGACAGGACCTTTGGTCTGGGCCGCGGCATGGGCGATCGGGGCCGAGCCAAGGCCGGCTTCGTTGGAAAACACGCCGCGCGCGACGCCAAAGCGAATGGCCGCCCAAACCGCAGCACCTGCAAAGCCGCCGGTTGCCGCGGTAGGCGTGAAGGCATGCGTGAAGATTAAAGCAAAGGCGTTGGGAATGGCGGAGGCATTAAGCAGTAGAACCAAGGTCCCGGCCCCCATATAGGCGATAGCCATGATCGGCACGAGCTTGCCTGCCACCGTGGCAATACGCCCAATGCCGCCCAACAGCACGGCGCCAACCAGGACGACAAGGGCAATACCGGTCAACCATTCAGGAATTGCGAAAGTCGTATTCAGCGCATTCGCGATGGAGTTCGCCTGCACCATATTACCGATACCAAAGCCGGCGATACCGGCGAACAGGGCAAAGCAGACTGCAAGCCAATTCCACTTTTCGCCGAGGCCGTTCTTGATGTAATACATCGGTCCCCCGACATATTTGCCGCGCTCATCTTTTTCACGAAAGTGCACAGCGCAAACGGCTTCGGCAAACTTTGTCGCCATGCCGACGAGCGCCGTCATCCACATCCAGAAGATAGCGCCGGGACCGCCAAGAAATATAGCCGTCGCAACACCGGCGATGTTTCCAGTGCCTATTGTCGCAGCCAGGGACGTCATCAGGGCATTGAAGGGGCTAATCTCACCGTCGCCACCAGGAATTCGGCCTTGCCACAAAAGCCGGAAGCCAAACGGAATTTTCAAGATTGACAGAAATTTCATCCCAACCGTCAGAAACAGACCGACGCCCAGAATCAGTACAAGCATTGGCACGCCCCAGACGATGCCATTTAACCAATTTACAGAACTGGTGATCGCTTCCATGAGTCTCCCCCTAAGGTGAATTGACTAAGTTTCTAAATCGATAATACCCAAATTAAGTTATCGATAGTAAAAAATTAGGTTTTAAATTTAATCCTCGTTGCGATGTCCGGATTTATCGTCCATTCAAAGCGCAGCAAATTAAAAAAAAGCCCGGCAGTTTCCCGCCGGGCTTTCTCATTCACAACTTCCTACAATCTACTAGTAGGCATAGTTCTGCGCCGATACCATTGCGAACAGCATTGGAATCGAGAGCATTGTGTTGGTTCGCGAAAATAGCATCGCGGTCCGGGCAGAGGCGGCTTTGACGTCCGCTTCTGCTTCGACGATGCCAAGGGCACGTTGCTGGTTCGGCCAAATGATGAACCAGACGTTGAACCACATGATTATTCCCATCCACATGCCGAAGCCAATGGCGGTAATCTGCGCGCCGCCGCCGTTTAGACCTAGCGACAGTGCCTGACCAATAGAGCCATTGGACCAGGCCAGCATCAGACCGGTGAAAATGGTTGCCATCGCGCCGTGGCGGAACCAAAACAGGGCCGCCGGTGCGATAACTTTACCGATGGCAGGTTTTTGTTCGTCAGGAATTTTCCCCATGTTGGGAATTTGCACGAAGTTGAAGTACCAAAGGATACCAATCCACATGACACCGCTGATAACATGCAGCCAGCGCCACAAGAAGGTAATGAGTTCCATATCCATGATTTATATCTCCCCTAACTTCAACTAATTGATTGCTTTGACCGCAACGACGAGAAGCACCGTAAGGATGCAGCCCATAATTATGGTCTTTGGTAACGATTCGAGCGGATTCTTCATTTTACATATTCCCCCGCAGGTCTGGAATTTAAATGGACTTGTCGCAATTGATATTGGGTCGCATTCTATTCGTTAAACCTAAGGGTGTGCAACCGTTGCAAAATTTATTATTAAAATCAGTCGCGTGTATTTCCATATATATCATAAGGGTTTATCAAGAATGCCGACTCCGTCGCACCAGAACCTTGAGTTCGCATGACTGAATACGCGTATTGCCAAAATTTAGTCGAACGGTTCGATCCGGACCGATATTTATGCAGCCTGTTCGCGGGTTCAGAAATTCGGGCGGACCTGATGGCGCTTTACGCCTTTAACGTTGAAGTTGCGGGAATCCGCGAATCTGTCTCTGAGCCCTTAATTGGTCAGATGCGTCTGCAATGGTGGCGAGACAGTATGGATCGAATTTTTGGCGGCGCGCCGCCGGCTCATCAAGTCGCGACGGCCTTGAGTCAGACCATAAATAAGTTTGATTTGGAGCGCAGTGCGTTCGATGTCCTATTGGACGCAAGGACAGCCGATTTCGATGATGCGCCCTTTGCGACCTTGTTAGAGTTAGAATCTTACGTCGAAAATACGTCGGCGACTTTGACCAGATTGACGCTCCAAATTCTGGGGCAGAGCGAGTCTCGCATTCTCGAAGTCGGGCGACATGTAGGGATTGCCTGGGCATTAACAGGATTACTGCGCGCCATTCCGTTTCATGCTCGCCAAGGACGTAGTTGCTTGCCAGTCGAACTGGTCAAGGGGTCGGCCTATAAGGGGCCTGAGATTTCAGAAGTTGTGGCCGTGATAGGGGCTCAAGCAAGCGAACATTTGCGTAAGGCTCGGGAAGGGCAGAAGGCCGTGCCAAGGACTGCCGTGGCCGCATTATTGTCAGCGACGCTGGCCGATGGATATCTCGATGAATTGAAGAATGCTAATTTTGATCCTTTTAAAGGTGACTTAAGAGCAGCGCGTGTTAGTACAAAAATTCGCCTGCTATTTAATGTGTTGAGAGGGCGGTACTAGAAATTATCGGACGATGGTCTTACCCCCCAGGGAAGGTCGGAACAGGCAAGTCTTCAGGCGGTGGAGCGCCTTCGGTTCCGGCGTCACCCACTGGGACTTGTGGTTTTAGAACCATCAATTCCAGAGTTGATAACTGCGGGAATATAGGTGACGACCAGGCGTGGTAGAGCATCACGACACCCTTGTCCGTATCTGGAAACCCGCCGCGCGCATCATCGAATTTTCGGACTTCCAGGGTGGTGACGAGATTGGTCTTGGGATCGACGCTTTGCCACATGGCAACCGGGTTGCCGCGTCTGGGTTCCCCCATGGGGGCGATGCCCCTGCTGATAACGGAAGTTGGATTGCCAAACCGGCTCTTATAATAGTCGACCACGTTGCCGAATGATTTGGAATCAAAAATAACATGATGATTGGTTGCGACACCGTCATCGTATCGGGTGACGGCCATGGGACCCTGATACATGACCGAATCAACAGTGAAGTGTTCGACCATCGCTTCCGGCCAAGTCGCTGGCTCAATGCAGAAGGCGACAGTTCCCCGGCGCTTGATGACGCAGGTGTCTGTGTCTGCACCATTGCCGTCTCGATCACTGGTGGTGCGGCCGAGGCGCATGGACTCGCCAATGGTCAAGACCACATTGGACATATATTTTCCAGGTGCTTGGGGAACGCCCTTAGGGGGGGCCGTCTTGCCAAGCGGTGTGTCTGCGCGTTCGATCTTCTTAACGCCCCAGCCGGATTCGTCTGAGTTGTCGATCGCAGTTGCGGCGGTTTCTTTGGGCGAACTCAATTCGTCCGGTTGCACCATATCCACCAGCTTATCGATCAAGCCACCTTCTGATTTTTTTGGCTGTGCGCCGACCGGTGCGGGGCCCGAAGGACCGGGACCAACGGTCTTGTACTTATTTGATCGCGTAGGAGCCTTGGGTTTGGTGTCTGGTTCTTCCAGGCCAGGAAGTCCTGGAATCTCACCCGGCTTTTCCTTGGATGGTTCCTCTAACGACGGGATGCTAAAGGCATCATCCAGCTTTGCATCCAAGCTGTCCTTCTTCGGTTTGGCAGATGGCTTGGTGGGTGTCTGGGGGGCATCGTCTCCAAGACCAGGAATGCTGAAGGCTTGATCCAGTTGTTGTTCGAGGGTGGGTGCCTTGCCTTTGGCAACGGCCTTAGCGCCGGCTGAGCCACCGTCTTCAGATTCTCCGGGCTTGGCCAGATGCTCATAGCCTTTGGGCGGCGGCAGAAAGGCAAGCTGGTCATCGTCTTTGGACTTAGAAGGTTCAGTTGTTGTGGGCAGAGGTGTGTCTGGTTCGCCGAGGCCTGGCAATTCAGGTAGACCCGGTAATTCTGCGGTAGGTTCCTGCTTGGGCTTTTGGCTGACCTCGGCTGTGGCCTCACGCTGTATCTCAGGTGTCTGAGTGGGAGGAACTTCTGGGGCAGGTTTAGGTTTTTTGGCGATTTCAGTCTGACGCGGGGCCGACTTTGCCGGTTTCTCTTCCGGAACGGGTGAGCCAGTCAAAAAGCGCCAGGTATTCAGAACTTTTTCGCGCATTTTCTGCAGGGCTGTTCTCTGGCTGCGTGGAACGTCAGTCGTTGAGGGTGCTGGTTGCGCCGATTTTGTGACGGGCGCTTCCTCGAACGTTACTTCTCCTTCCTCTGAGGGAAGGGGAGCCGTGCCGGGTTCGGTTTTTGGCGCCTCTTGAAATTCGACTTCAGCCTCAGTTTCTGGGACACCAGTCTCAGCCAGTTGGGGTTGTCTTGGCGGTGTGCCACTTGGTGATACGGTACCTTGGATGAGGCGTAAATAGGCTTCGCGAACTTCCGATATCAAACGGCCAGCAGCCCCCGGTTCATTCGCGCCAGCTGGGCCGCGTTCCCGAATATAGCGTTTGGCAAACTGGTCGAATGATTCTTCGAACTTATTTACCAGTTTGGAGGTGCGCGCTTTGTCCGCCGTGTCCGAACCTTTGATCAAATCATTTGTCAGTCGATCAAACGAAGTCTTCAGTTTAGAGATCAAAGAAATGGATGGGGAAGATCCTTTTTGGCGTGGCAGCACCGGTGCTGGCACCGGTGTCTGCGTCGGAATTTCCACACCAATGGATTCTGTGTCATTAGGCTCTGTTGGCGCGGGGGCAGGCGGAACGGGTTTCGGTTCGTCAACGCTTCCCAGGGACGGTAAGGAAAGTCCCCCATCATCTGGCTTAGCCGTGTCGTCTGGTTTAGCAACTTCTTTCAGCTTGGCCGGTTCACCGGGCAATTCCGGCAAGTCGATTTCGGGTAGGCCTGAAGGTATCGGTAGTTCCGCTGTTTCTGTTGGAACCTTAAGAGCCTCAATGGGTGCCGTTGGAATTTCTTCTTTCGGTGGTTCCAAGGCGGTCGGCATCTCTGGGACGGAAGGTAGCTCCGGGGAGGGCGCATCAGCAAACTGCAACGCCGTGTCTGATAGGGCGGGGGTGCGCGGTGGTGGCGGGATGGTTATAGAGTCCAGCAAGCCGGGTTCTTCCGGTGTTTTAGGCAACTCCGCAGTTACGGTGGGTTCCGAAGGTGTAAGGGGTACAGGTGGCCCGGTCGGTTTAGGAGTTGCTTCAGCAACAGGCGGTTTCAGCTTTACCGGGGCGTCCGGTTTCGCAAGCGTAACCTTTGGTGTCCAGGCGCCTTTCGGTTTGGGCTGTTCTGTTTGGTAAAGCTTCTTATCCCGCTCCCCCCGTAGACGCAGCAGGTAATGGGCGATTTCGAAATATCCCTTATCGACAGCTAAGCCGACGGGTGAGGTTCCTTTGCGGTTCGTCGCATAAATTTTTGCCCCTTCTTTGATCGCCATCTTAACAGCATTCAAATCCTTGAGGCGTACCGCCATAAATAAGTTTTCTGTGGCCCGGGAGAAGGTAACGCCAGCAGGCGGACGTTCTTGAGCGGGTGGCGGGGCATTCGATTGGGCAATAGCGGGAACAACGGTGAATACTGTAAGCACGAACGCGATCAGAAATACCCGCACGAAGACGCGGCAGGGCTGTTGCCCTAAGCCTGATTTAACGCTCGCAAATGTACCCAGTGACCGGTTCAATTTTCGATCCACACTCACACATTCCCCCACAGTATCGCACACGCACGTACCCACGCATACGACTCCAATTTCAAATATGGTTAAAATTTCCTAAGAAATCCTTAGTTTTTCTATATATGACAATGTGTTAGCTGTCTGTTAAGCTTGCACACTTTTATCGATTTTGACGTCGAGTGGGATGGGGGACAGAGCGTGGAATACGTTAATCTTGGGACCAGCGGACTTAAGGTGTCGCGGATTTGCTTGGGAACAATGATGTTCGGTGGTGCTTCGACAGACGCGCAAGCAGCAAAAATCGTTAATATGGCGCGCGACGCCGGCGTCAATTTTATCGACACGGCTGAAAGCTATTCGGGAACTGCTTCCGAACGGGTCGTTGGCAAGCTTTTGAAGCGCGATCGCAACGCCTGGGTCGTGGCGACCAAGACCGGGGCGTCCCCCATGGGACCCGGCCCCAATGACAAAGGGCTCAACCGCCGCCGTTTGATGACTGCTATCGATCAAAGTCTTTTGCGCCTTAAGATGGATCATGTAGATGTCTATTACCTGCATCAATCTGATGCCTCGACGCCGCTGGAAGAGACCCTTGGTGCGGTGAAGGATATCATTCGTGCAGGCAAAGCGCGGTATTGGGGATTTAGCAATTTCCCGGTTTGGCAAATTGGGCTGATCGCGCATGTTTGCGAGAAGATCGAACTCGAACTTCCAGTGGTTTGTCAGCCGTATTACAACGCGATGAATCGGCTGCCTGAGGTTGAGTTGTTGCCAGCTTGTCAGCATTACGGTTTTGGTGTGGTGCCTTATAGCCCGTTAGCGCGGGGTGTTTTGACGGGGAAATATGATCCTGATGAAGCGCCTGACCCGAGCACCCGTGCGGGACGCGGAGACCGCCGCATTCTGCAAGCGGAGTTCCGCAAGGAATCTCTTATTATCGCAAAGAAATTAAAGACTTACGCGGAATCCAAGGGAACTACGCCGGGCGCGCTGGCGATTGGCTGGACGCTGAATTCTAAGGCTGTGACGTCGGTTTTGCCGGGGCCACGGACACCGCAACATTGGCGGGCGAATCTTGCAGCTTTGGACTACGTATTCACTGCCGAGGACGAAGCCTATTTCGACAGCCTTGTTCCGCCGGGGCAGTTCTCCACGCCGGGATTCGTTGACCCCAAGTTCCCGGTAATGGGGCGGTTTCCGATGGTTGGGTAGGTCATCCCTTCAAATCGAGCATCCGCCGTCTTAGTTTCAGCACGATCTTGAAGCGTTGCGAGGTGTCACAGGATTTGATGCCGCCGGATGATTTGGCTTGGCCGTAGGCGAAGACCTTGTCGATGTGTTTAAGTTGGCGGCGGGTCCACCGTTTGCGTTTTTCTTTTTTCATGAAGGCTTCGTGGAAGGATTTCCATTCCACGTTGCAGGCTTGGGCCAGACCTGCGTCCCGACCAGCGCGCTCGACTCGGCGCTGTTCACTCGACGGGATCACACCGCGCTTGGGCTTCTCCAGTTTCACGGGTGCTGCGGCTGCAACCAGGACGGCCAGCATCAATATTCCTGCCTTGCGACCCCAGGAACGCAATTTCGTTTTCTCCCCTCATCACTCGTCTATACGTCAGGATACTCCAAATTGGGTGTGGGATTTAAGTCCCTTTTTGTATTTTGGTGCGGATTTGTTCTTTTTGAGACACGGGACAGGTCTTGGTCTCCCGAACCGCCTTGGACTGAGAAAAGGCGAATATGGCGGCGACGTTTTTTAGTTGTGCAGCGCTCCAAATCGCCTTCTTGTTTTCGCTTTTCAGGAAGGAAATATAGTAACCCGCCCAGCTAATGCCGCAGACTTGGGCAATACCCGCCAGTTCGCCGATTTTCATTATACGTTGCGCGTGAGGCTCTGGGACCTTGATTGGCTTACGCTTAGGGCTGTCAGCAAGGGTAGGAGCTGCGATAAGAAATAACGCTAGAATAAAACTAAGCCGTTTCATTGAGCCATGCCTCCAAATGTGTCAATGCGCGACGGCTTTGCGCTTGTTTGCGTTCTTTGCCACGGACCGGCCGACCGCGGTGGTCTAATTCGTCCGGCAGCGGAAAAAGCCCAAAGTTTACGTTCATTGGCTGAAATGTCTTTTCATCGGCACCGCCGGTGATGTGGCTTAGTAACGCGCCCAGCGCCGTGGTCTCAGGCGGCGAGGAGAGCGGATTTCCCAAACGCTCCGCTGCGGCGAAACGGCCTGTAATTAGGCCAACGGCGGCGCTTTCAACGTAGCCTTCGCAACCGGTGATTTGGCCCGCAAAGCGGAGACTGGGTCTCGCTTTAAGCCTGAGCGATTCATCCATCAGCTTAGGACTATTGAGGAAGGTGTTTCGGTGCAGGCCACCGAGGCGCGCAAATTCTGCACTCTCTAGCCCCGGAATGGTCCGAAAAACACGCTTCTGCTCGCCATAGGTGAGCTTGGTCTGAAATCCGACCATATTGTAAAGTGTGCCAAGGGCGTTGTCTTGGCGCAGTTGGACGATGGCGTATGCCTTGGTTTGCGGATCGTGTGGATTGGTCAGCCCGACAGGTTTCATCGGTCCGAACGACAGGGTCCTGGGACCGCGTTCGGCCATGACTTCAATCGGCAAGCAACCATCGAAGTAAGGGGTGTCTTTCTCCCAGTCCTTGAATTCGCCCTTGTCGCCATCGATCAGATTGTCAATGAAGCCGAAATATTGCTCTTGGTTCATTGGGCAATTGATGTAGTCGGCCCCGTCTCCCTTGTCATAGCGCGATTGGTACCAGGCTTTGTCAAAATCGATGGAGTCTTTGTGGATGATCGGGGCAATGGCATCAAAGAATGCCAAGGAGTCTTCGCCTGTCAGTTGGCGGATTCCTTCGGCAAGGTCAGGGGAGGTGAGGGGGCCGGTCGCGATAATCACTGAATCCCAGTCTTCGGGCGGTAATCCGGCGATTTCTTCGCGCTCAATAGATATAAGGGGATGCCCTTCCAGTGACTCTTGCACGGCCTTTGAAAACCCGTCTCGGTCGACCGCCAGTGCCCCACCTGCTGGCACCTTATGTTCGTCAGCGGTATGCAGGATCAGCGAAAAGCAGCGCCGCATTTCTTCGTGCAAAAGGCCGACGGCATTGTTCTCGGCATCGTCGGATCGGAACGAATTGGAACACACAAGTTCTGCCAAACCGTCGGTCTGATGCGCATCGGTCCCGCGTACAGGCCGCATCTCATGCAGTACCACGGGAACACCACTGCGGGCGATTTGCCACGCGGCTTCACTGCCTGCTAACCCGCCGCCGATAACGTGTACAGGACGGTCGCTGAGTGCGTCGGTATCTTTCAATATATTCATGGGGCAACTGATAGCGCTGGAGCGGGCTACTTACAAGATTGTAACAGAAAAGGGCCATCCGTATTTCCCGGCAAACCCCGGGGTACGAATGGCCCTGATCTTAAACTGTAGTACGTGCTTGTGTGTCTTACGCCTCCTTGATATCGCTCAGGAACTGCTCGACTTGACCGCGTAGGCTATCGGAATGATCCGATAGTGTTTCTACAGAGGTCAGCACACTATTCGCCGCCGTGCCTGTTTCACTCGCAGCGTTGTTAACGGTCGCCATGCTGCTGGTCACTTCGGTCGTGCCAGCCGCCGCTTGCTCAACGTTACGAGCGATTTCTTGCGTTGCGGCACCTTGTTCTTCAACCGCCGCCGCGATGGTAGATGCGACCTCGTTAATATTGCCGATCGTATTGCCAATACCATCCATCGCCGTCACAGCTTCTTGAGTCGATTGCTGGATGCCGGTGATATGAATGCTGATTTCTTCGGTCGCCTTAGCCGTTTGATTGGCCAAGTTCTTAACCTCAGAAGCAACAACTGCGAAGCCTTTACCGGCATCACCTGCCCGCGCGGCCTCAATTGTTGCGTTCAGCGCCAGCAGATTGGTTTGATCGGCGATATCCGTAATCAATGCAACCACGTCGCCGATCTTTTGCGACGCGTCTGCAAGTTCGTTGATCTTTCCGCTGGTGGTTTGCACTTCACTTACGGCCTCATTGGCGATTTGCGAGGAATGAGTTACTTGGCGACTGATTTCCCCAATCGAGGCCGAGAGTTCTTCCGCGGCAGTTGCGGCAGTTTGAACGTTGCCGGAAGTTTGTTCCGCCGTGCTGGCAACGACACTCGATTGCTCAAGCGTTTGATCTGCCGTTTGAACCATGCCTTCCGCAGCTGATTTCATGGTATGAGAGGCAGAACTGACCTCGCCCAGAACGCCGGTGACGCCCTGTTCGAATACATCCATCAAGTTCTCCATGGTCCGCTGCCGTGCTTCTTTGGCTTCCGCTTCCTGACGTTGTTCATCCGCCAGTTCATCAGACTTGATCATGTTCGCCTTAAAGACTTCCACCGCTTCGGCCATGTCGCCGATTTCGTCGCCGCGACCGGTTCCTGGAACTTCGACGGTGGTATCACCAGTTGCCAGTGTTTTCATTGATCCGGTCATATTGTTGATTGGGTTGGCGATACCGGCGCCAATAACGACCGCCAGAATGATACCGATGACCAAGCCGCCAATGATGCAGACTGCGATAAGGGTGAAGGTGGATTTGAGAGTGCTATCATTGTGGGCTTTACGCGTATTCATCAGGCCTGCTTCTTCGGCAGAAAATTCACCCATGATTTTGCGGAAGCCATCAAAGTAGACTTTGCCTTTGGCTTGTCCCACCAAGTCCGCCATGTCGTCCATGGTTTTGGCGGTGCCAATGTCACGGCGAAGTTGGATTGTGGGCTCCGTGACCGTCGTTTGCCAGCCTTTGATATTGGCTTCAGTTTCGGTCAGAAGTTTAACTTGTGCAGGGTTGTCACTAACGGTTTTGCGAAGGTCGGAAATTGCCTTGTAGAAATGCTTTGCGCCGCCCTTATAAGGACCCAGGAATTCTTCTTTCCCAGCTAACAGGTAGCCCCGCATACCGGTTTCCATGTCTACGGCAGCCGCCAAGATATCATTAGCCTTAGCGATCACCTTGTAGGTATGCGTCACCCATCCGATGGTCTGCTTCGCGACGGCGCTGTCGACGCTGGACGAAACCAAGAGTTTCCCGAAGTCGCTTTCACGTTTATCTAACAGCTTCTGTTCACGACCGATGAAGGTGGCAATTTGGCCCCTAAATTTATCGAAGAAGACCTTGCCTTTTGCTTCGCCAACCAAGGCCGCCATATCATTCATTGTCTTGGCGTCGCCGATCTTACGGCGAAGGTTAATAGTTGGGGTGGTAACGTTCTTCTGCCAGGCTTTCAGGGTCTTTTCGACCTCAGCCAAGCGCCCCACTTGCTTAGGGTTATCACTAACAGTCTTTTGGAGTTCTGCAATTCTTTCGTAGGTATGCTTCTCGCCGCCTTTGTAGGGATCAAGGAAGCCTTCCTTGCCGGCCAATAAGTAGCCCCGCATACCGGTTTCCATGTCCACAGCAGACCCGACAATTGCGGCTGCATCAGCCAGAACCACACGTGTATGGTCAACCCACCCGTTGGTTTTTACGATGCTGTTTATGCTGGTGACCGCGACGATGCCTAGGATAACTAATAGGACCAAAGGCGATAAAACGCCGATGAGGACTTTTGTTTTTGTCCGTAGGTTTGAGAACCAAGTTTGAATGGCGTTGAACCGCATGTCTGAAGTCTCCCTCTAGAGGTGAAATGTGATAACTGAACTAATTTACTTTTTCGCATTGTTCCCTGAATTTAGCTTCGATTGATCTTGATTAATCAAAGTAGTTGGGTGTCCCAATGGTCATAAATCCTTTACCGTTAGGGTGTTCATCGATTGCACCCTCGGATTTGCATGTGTGGTCGCTAATTATTTTTGCAAGAAAAAAATATTTATATAATTATTATGTAAATAATTTACTGTACATCCAGATTTCTAAGGTTTCAGTATACCAGAATTTCTATATTAAGTATAATAGGTCATTAATTTTACTTACAAATTTGAAATCTAAAATAGTTTCGCAATATGTCGATGTGTTTCGTCGAGTTTTACCGTAGTTAAGATGTTGTTATTATAGCTAAAAATCTCTTACAGAAACCTGACAGTATCATTACATTACTTTGCCGCATTCATGAGGGGCAGATGCCTAGTGCAGGCACTACTTTTCGCCAGTTTATAATTATTGACGGGCAATATTTGGATTACAAATGCACGTCCGACGTGGATGAAATGGGATCGGTTAACTGAAGGGCTCGTTCAGCAATGCCGCTAACATATCGGAATGGACCGGCTTGTGAACCACGGTGAGTCCATCTTGTTCAATGTATGCAAGTCGGTCGGGGGAGGTATCGCCGGTCAGAATGATGCCGGTAACATCGTTTTTTAGGCCAGCGCGCAGAACCTTGATAGCCTGAACGCCGTCCATGGTCTCGCTCAGTCTCAAGTCCGAGATGATGATATCGGGGTGGGTGTCGTTTTGGAGGAGCAATTCCTGCGCTTCTTCCAGCGAAAGGGCTGCGAGTGCCACGTGGTTCCAAGCTTCCAGGCGGAATTTCAAGCTTTCCAAAACGATCGGGTCGTCGTCGATCACGAGGATCGTTTTCGTGGCGCTGTTTCCTGGTTTGTTAGAGGCACCATCAGCGACCTGTTTGGAGGTATCCGAATGGTCATTAGCGAGAGGCACTTGAATTGCAAACTTGGATCCTTTTCCCTCTTTTGACGATACCGTAAGAGGCAGGGCCATTAGATCGGCAGTTCTTTTGGCGATGGCTAGTCCGAGACCCAATCCTTTTGTCCGGTCGCGTTGTTTGTTTCCGACCTGAAAGAACTCATTAAAGATGTGATTTATATTTGTTTCGGAGATGCCGATGCCCGCGTCTTTTACCTCGATACTAATTTGTCTTCCCTGTCGATAAACTCCGAATAGAATTTCGCCGGTGTCTGTATAACGGATGGCATTACTCAGGAAATTGCTCAAGATTTGACTTACAAGGGTTTTATCGCACTGGATTTTGAAATCGCCGCTTACAACTTTGAAATCAAGCCCCTTATCGCGAGCCCGAGACTCAAACTGACCCGCCAATCGTGCGACCAATTCGGCAACATTAAATTCTGTAATTATCGGTTCCAAAGTTTGTGATTCCAGCTTGGAAATTTCCAAGAGCGAATCAAACAATCCGGTAAGAACCGAAACCGAATCATTCATACGATCGACCAGGGCCTGAACGGTTTTTTCTTTGCCAACTGGGGTCTTTGATAACTTGTCTTCCAGCACAGAGAGGAACATCCCCATTGACTGAAGGGGTTGACGGACATCGTGACTGGCGGCGGCTAGGAATATCGATTTGGCTTGGTTGGCTTCGTCGGCTTTGGAAAGTGCCGCCTTCAATTTAATTTCATTTTGAGCCAACGAATTGTTGGCCTTCTTTTGGTTTGTAATGTCAAATCGGGCGACGGCCGTGCCGCCGTTACGCGTTTTAAATTCGTGAATTTGAAATGTTGTTCCATCGGCAAAGGATCGTTCAAATGGCTCCGTTGGGTTGCGGTGTTGGTGTAATCTTTTTTGTATCCATTCTTCGTCCCGTATTATGCCATCTCTATGCTGGCTAAGCCTTGCACGGGTCCTGACACATTCCTCATAGGTAATGCCCGGTTTCAAAATGTTCCTCAAATCTTCATGGGCTTTAAGAAAATTTTCGTTGCAGATCACCAACTTGTCGTCTGCGTCGTAGAGGGCAAATCCGTCTTTGAAGGCGTTAATTGCATCGATTAGCCAGTTGCGTTCTTGTTTGATGTTCTCCTCGCTTTGCAAGAGTGCCATTTCGAACTGCTTGCGTTCAGTAATATCCTCAACGGAAATGACCATATAACTCGGAGTTCCGTCTGGTTGCCGTACGCATTCGGAATACAAAATTGCATAAAGCGTTGACCCATCCTTGCGGATATAACGCTTTTCCATTCCGTATGACTTAAGATTTTCCCCTGAAATAGTCTCGTTAAACAGACGCGTGTTTTCATCAATGTCATCTGGATGGGTCAAATCAGCCCAAGTCAATTCCAGCATTTCTTCGCGGCTATAACCCATAAGACGGCATAGGGTGTCGTTGACCTCGATCCAGCTTTTGTCGGAAATCGCCGTTATGCCGGCGCCGGTAAACGGCATGTTGAAGAAACGTCGAAACCGTTCATTGCTGGCTAGAAACGCTTCGTCGATTAGGTCTTGTCTGGTGAAATCAAGCAAGGTCCCGACTATTTTCTCAGGCGTGCCATCTGCATCAGAGATGAACTTCATATCATCACGCACGAGGCAGTAGGTACCGTCCTTGTGACGGAACCGATACTTATGGCTTAGATGGCCATTCTTTAATACCGACGGGAATTCCTTTAGCACCCGAGAAATATCATCTGGGTGGATATGGTCATTCCAAAACTGTACATTATTCAAGAACTCTTGAGGCTCATAGCCCAGTTGTTCCGTAATGCTCTCACTCATGAATGTTGCTTGGAAGTCACCCTGAACATCGCGGGTGTAAATAATGGCAGGACAGGCATCGACCACCTGTCGCAGGTCGTTGTTCGTAAGACGGTCTTTTGTCTTCTGAACCATGGACACCGTTTCCCCTTAGGTGCTGGTTAAATTAATAATCATTATCATTAAATTTCGATCTGGGGACGTTAGGAAAAAATACAACCATTTATTATCAAATTATTTATATTTAATTTTAATCGTCGCTAATTGCCGCCAGTTGACGCCGCCCTGTGGTCTGTGAGACTCTTTGTTTAGGTTAGAGATGGAGGGCGTTATGCTTGTTCGTATCTTGATAATTTCTGTGTTGTTACTGGTTGGTTCTGGTCGGACGGAAGCTGCACCGCAAATTCTGGGATTGATAGCGTCGGTTGAGGCAACGCCGATGACCTGCGAAAATGGCACCTGTTCGGCTGAGTTTTCGACCTTTTGTTTGCAAGAACAGCGCGGAATTCCCGTCGATGGGACGGAATATCTTCCGACCATTGAAACTGATTTGTCGATGTACGTTAAGGACGTAAAAGGCAGGGTTAAAAAAGTTTCAGTCGCCGACCGGGTTCGGATTAAAAGTTCTAACGGTTATGCATCCGTCACCATCAGTATCCCGGAGCGTGAACTGATTTCTATGAGAGTAGAAAAGGCCGCTCTGTCGGTCGGTAAGCTTGGGTCTTTGGTGCCGCTCAGCAAACCAAAGGACATCAATCCGCTGAGCAAAAAAGAAATTGCTCAATTTACCGGCCCACTTCGCAAGCGTGCCGAGGGCTCTATGATCACTCAAAAGGATGCGGTGACAGAATCTCGACTGACCCAAAAAATGATCAATGTTCTGCCTGGAAAGGGTGAGGTCTCTAGACTCAAAAGATATTCTTTATGGCGTGACGTTATCGGCAAGGACCCGGAATCGAGGGGTGAAAAATTGGCGCGTCGGCGCTTCGATGACTGCAAGCGAGACCTAAATAACTATTACATCGTTGGTATGCGGAATTGCCTTAGCCATTTCCAGGCCGAAAGCATGGCCGAAGTGACCCGTGATGTGTGGCGACGTATTCGGCCTGGAAGTTAGAGAAGTTCCCAAAGTTCCAGTGGCAGCCTGCGTTCCGCATAGTGATAGAGCGAGCGGAGTATGACGGTCATGACGGGGTCTTTTATTTCGCCGATCGCGCGTTGGATTTCGCCGGTTTTTAGCAGGTGAAATGCTTTCCTATGTTCGGGTTTTTCGGCCTCACCCGGAATGTATCCGCGCATTTCGTAGACCAGAAATTCTTCACAATAGGTAACCAAGAAACTGATCAGCCCTTGAACTTCACCGCTGGTTTCGCCGACGATCGCATGAAGGTCCTGGCGGTTGATCGATAAACAATGGCACTCGCCGATGGCGACGGCAGTTGCGTGGCGGGGTATGTCGCCAAGAATTGCCAACTCACCGAAAATTGCATCGGTCTCGACCGTGGTAAGATTTTCCATCTTGCCGTCGATGTTTTTGGTCAGTCGAACCTGTCCGGATTTAACGAAATAGGCTTCGCCACCTCTGTCACCCTCGGCAAAAATTATCTCCATATCCTTGAAATATTTCGGTTCGTAAGCCGGTCCCGACATGGCTACCCCCAATTTCCCTAATTCCCCTCCCAAATATGAGAGAAATTAGTGAAGAAAATGCAAACAGGGTTACGCTGTTTTACGCGCTGGTTTTTTATCTAGTTGTCCGGCCAGATATTGAGCGGTGTATCCGCCTTTGATTTTGACGACTTCTTCTGGTGTGCCGGTGGCGACAATTTGGCCACCTTTGGAGCCGCCTTCGGGGCCGAGATCAATAACCCAGTCGGCGGTTTTGATGACTTCTAGGTTATGTTCAATGACCAGCACCGTGTTGCCCTGGTCCACTAATTCGTGCAGCACTTCCAACAACTTGCGAACGTCTTCGAAATGCAGTCCGGTGGTGGGTTCGTCCAGGATATAGAAGGTCTTGCCGGTGGCACGTTTAGAGAGTTCCTTGGCAAGCTTGACGCGCTGTGCTTCCCCACCAGAAAGCGTTGTCGCCTGTTGGCCAACGTGGATATAGCCCAATCCAACCCGTTGCAAGGTCAACATTTTGTTCTTAATCGATGGCACGGCTTTGAAGAAATCCAAGGCCTCATCCACGGTCATATCCAGCACATCCGCGATGGATTTATTGCGGAACCTAATGTCCAGGGTTTCTCGATTATAGCGTTTGCCGTTGCAGACATCGCACTGCACATAGACATCCGGTAGGAAGTGCATCTCGATTTTGATAACGCCGTCCCCCTGACAGGCTTCACAACGCCCACCCTTAACGTTGAAGGAGAACCGACCGGGTTTATAGCCCCGCTGCTGGCTTTCCGGCAGGTTGGCGAACCAATCCCGAATGACCGTAAAGGAACCTGTGTAGGTGGCCGGATTGGAGCGCGGCGTTCGGCCAATGGGTGATTGATCGATGTCGACGACCTTATCAATGAGTTCCAGTCCCTTGATCTCGTCGTGGGCACCAGGATGCAACCGCGCACCATGAAGGCGGCGAGCGAGGGCCTTGTAGAGGGTTTCCACCACCAGTGACGACTTGCCGCCACCTGAGACTCCCGTGACACAGGTAAAGGTCGCGAGCGGAAAACTTACCGTGATGTTCTCGAGATTATTTTCCCGGGCACCGACGACGGTCAGGGCTTTGCCTTTTTTGCCCTTGCGGCGTTTGGTCGGCACAGGGATTTGCCGGAAGCCTGTTAGGTACTGTCCCGTCAGACTGTCGGGCTGAACCATGACATCTTTGGGGGTGCCGTGGGCAACCACGTTGCCGCCGTGGATGCCAGCCCCAGGTCCCATATCGATGAGATAATCTGCTTCCAGAATGGCATCTTCATCATGCTCGACAACGATGACGGTATTTCCGAGATCCCGCAGATGTTTCAGGGTTTCCAAAAGTCGGGCATTGTCGCGCTGATGCAGGCCGATGGAAGGTTCATCAAGCACATAAAGAACACCTGTTAAGCCTGAGCCAATCTGAGATGCCAGCCGGATGCGTTGGCTTTCGCCGCCCGATAAGGTGCGGGACGAGCGCGATAGGTTCAGATATTCAAGCCCGACATTGCGCAGGAACCCCAGCCGCTCATTGATTTCGCGCAAAATTCGACGGGCAATTTCGCTGTGTTTTGGGCTAAGTTTTGCGTCCAGCGCTATGAACCAGTCGCAGGCTTCATCGATAGACATTCCCGCCACTTCGCTAATGCTAAGGGTATCAATTTTGACCGACAGGGCCTCAGGCTTTAGCCGATAGCCACTGCATGTTTCACACGTTGTCACGGTTTGATAGCGACTTAGTTCATCGCGCACCCAAGACGAATCAGTTTCTTGCCACCGCCGTTCCATGTTCGGGATAACCCCTTCAAACGGCTTGTCGATATCATAAGACTTTCGACCATCATTATAGCGCAGCGTTACCGACTCATTTCCCGAGCCATAAAGCACCATCTCGCGGATTTTTTTGGACAATTTGGCGAACGGTTTGGCGAGGTCGAATTTATAATGTGAGGCGAGGCTTTCCAGGGTTTGCCTGTAATAGTGGGACGACGAATTGGCCCAGGGCGCGATGGCCCCTTGTGACAATGATACCTGGTCATTGGGGATCGTCAGTTCAGGGTCAAAATACATTTCTGTGCCCAAGCCATCACAGGCCGGGCAGGCACCAAAGGGGCTGTTGAAGGAAAACAGCCGAGGCTCAATCTCATCAATCGTGAAGCCGGAGACAGGGCAGGCGAACTTGGCCGAAAATGTAACCCGATCCCCCGAATCCGCGTTTTCGGTAAAGGCCAAGCCATCGGCCAGTTCAAGTGCCGTCTCAAAACTATCGGCAAGCCGGGTCTCAAGCCCTTCCCGAACGACCAAACGGTCTACAACAACCTCAATATCGTGTTTAAACTTCTTATCCAGGGTTGGCGCGTCCTCTATATCATAGAGCTCTCCATTTACCCGAACCCGTTGAAATCCGCGCTTGCGCAGGTCCTGGAGTTCTTTTTTGAACTCACCTTTTTTGCCCCGGGCGATGGGACCCAGAATATAAAGGCGGGTGCCGTCTTCCATCTCCATGACCCGGTCGACCATTTGGCTGACGGTTTGGCTTTCAATGGGCAGGCCTGTCGCCGGTGAATGCGGCACGCCGATGCGCGCAAACATCAACCGCATGTAATCATAGATCTCGGTCACTGTGCCGACTGTAGAACGAGGATTGCGTGACGTGGTCTTTTGTTCGATGGAAATCGCCGGTGAAAGGCCTTCGATGGAATCCACGTCCGGCTTTTGCATCAATTCCAAGAATTGGCGCGCATAAGCCGACAGGCTTTCAACATATCGGCGCTGGCCTTCGGCATAGATCGTATCAAACGCTAGGGAGGACTTACCCGAACCTGATAATCCGGTGACCACGGTCAGGCTGTCGCGGGGAATTTCCACATCAACGTTTTGAAGATTGTGCTCGCGGGCGCCGCGCACGTGAATATTGGGGGCATGGTGTTTAGGGAGAGCCATAGAGGGTCACGGTCCGGGAAAAAGAGTTCAGAACCGTTCAGATTTAAACCCTGATATAGGTGCAGTAAAGGGAGCGCTAACAAAGCCACCGATAATTTGCGTCATGGGTCAATTTTTTGAGATAATTTTTAGTCCGCCGCCCGGTAGTAAATGATCTACCCAAGGTCCTGGCGGCATATTGGCGGCAAGCGCCGTTACATTGTCGTTCCACCATTGTCGAATACCCGCGACATCATCGATATCAAGTTCAATCTCGCGCCACCTGCGGTCTTTGGTAAAGGTGAGCATGTCGAGGGGGAAACCCACACCGGACATGCTGACCCGGGTTGAATCAAACGATAAAAAGGCGACCTGTAATGCCAGCTCCATTGGTGTCTCATAGTTAAGCATGCGATCCAGAATCGGCTTTCCATAGGCGGTGGCACCTATTGAGATGTAGGGCGTTCGTTCGGTCACTTCGACCCAATTGCCTTCCGGGTAGATCAGAAACATCGATGGCTCTGGGTCATCGCCAATTTGCCCAGAAATGATTGCGTTCAAATCAAAGGAAAGTTGCGAGGATTGCAACGCGTTCTGGTCTTCTTCCGCGACGCGTCTCAGGCTGCTTGTGTAGATATCGACCACCTCAATCATGTTTTCGGCAGTCAGCGATTCTTCGGAGAAGTCTTGCTCGAAGTAGGATATGGTCTTGTCGCGCAATGAGCGGAGCCCGGATGTCATAACACAGACCTGCTGATCAACTGGGCCGTGGAGACTTACCTTGCGGGCGATAGAGACTTGGCCACCCGAAGTGATGCGGCCATCAGACAGACAGATGAGCCCTTCGCGCAGCTTTATGCCTAAACAATATGTCATCAATCACTCCTAAATCGAGCTTAGCACTTTCGGAGGTGTGACGTTAGCGAATATGTGGGGTCGAAAAAGCGGACTGACGACGCGCTGAAGAGGTCAGCAAATTCGCCGTTCAGTCCACCGACAAATACTAAAGCCCGTTAGAAAAGATTATCGAAGGGGGCTTGATTGCCTAAGTCATTGTTCGCAGTCGTTATTATCGTTGAGATGACGGTTCTTACTGATCTTGCGCCTGTTGCTGCTGGGCCTGTTGTTGCTGCTGTTGGGCCTGCGTCTGTTGTTGTTGGCGCTGTTGTAGCTGCTGCTGTTGCTCCTGCTGGCGTTGCTGAAGCTGTTGCTCTTGCTGCTGCTGTTGTTGCTGTAGCTGCTGCTGTTCTTGCTGCTGCTGTTGCTGAAGTTGTTGCTGCTGCTCCTGCTGCTGTTGTTGCAGTTGTTCTTGCTGCTGTTGTTGCTGTTGTTGCTGGGATTGCTTATTCTGGGACTGACTTTGGCTTGCCATTTTGAGGGGCTCCAGAGAGGGAGTTAAAGACTGTGCCCCCTCAAGATAACTCATCATGAGGCGACACTTTGAACACGCCCCCTAATAGTGTTCTACGAGCAAGCAAGCCCTCTCTCTGCATGCTGCTCGCATCCAGAATTGAGACCTCCAAGGAACGAAACCCAAAATTTTTATTATTAAATACCGGCGCTCGTATAGAGTACGGAACCAACGCTCGGCTGCGCAGGCCTAACCTTCGACGAATGGATAGAAATTACGGTCTGAACAGGCGAATTTTAAACCTTGGTCTAGGTCGTGTAAAGGACTAGTACTTGCATGTGCCGCCGGTCAAGTTGCCGGTTTTGCTTTTCAGAGTGATCCACAAATTCCAACCGACATCAATCATGCGGCTGATGCCGGATTCTGCTGTTGGGCAGACGGGTTTTAGAAATTCTGACCTCACGATACGCCGCGTAGATTTAATTTGTGCGATATGATTTTTATCGCTGATGAGGATTTCTATAACGACGGTTTTACCATCGCCTTGTTTGGCCGACGTAATGGCCCAAGAACTGCTTGGTAGGCGAGCCGTGACAGTCTTCTTCGCCCAACCGGCCCAAGCTTTGGCGGCAACTTCAGTGTCGCTCGGTGCGAAAGCTAAATACACCCCGCCACCAAGGGCAATTGCTAAAACAGCAGCAGCAGCAATCGACCAAATTGGGCTGAGTGGGGGCTTTTTCTTCGGCTTCTTTAAGGACGGTTTATTCGTCTTTCGTGGTGACCGACGTTCCGTATTGCTAGGTTCTGAAGGGGCGTCAGAAGGTTTTGGTGCTGCCGCTTCTTTTGATACGTCAGCCGCTTTTTCTTCTTCTTCAAGCTTCTTATTTTTCACATACTCCTCAGCTAAATCGATTCGTTCCTGCTTGATTTGACGAAGGACTGTTGTGATCGCTTTGCCAAAGAAATCAAGCTGATGCGCCTGCGCGTCATCAGGCACAAGTTCATTAAGTTCGGAAGTTAAATTGGTGACATTTTCAGCATCATTGTCGCGAGAGAACAGCATCTGGATTGTGACTATGGCGCACTCGCGCAGGGCTTGCGGCGAATTTGCCTGGGCAATCAAAGGAATTAGACCACCTTCAGCGTCTTCGAAGACGGCCTCCCAATCTGTGGTGCCGTCTGAAGTCTTCGGCCAGCCTTTCGTTGCAAGCTCCGGCATATAAACTCCCCCAAGGTAATAATCCGAAAATATGCAAACCGACATTATTAAGCATATTCTGATCCGGTTTCATCTAATAAACAGTAAATTTGCGGATTTTTTATCGTTGAGTTGAACACCCATAATATCCCAACCAGCGTATGTTGACATCGAATCGAATCAACCGTATGTTCATGAAATGTTCTTATTTAAATCGTCCACAATAACGGTGGATATGTGGATTACTTCGGTGTGGCGTGGGTTTGGATACTGCGTGTAAAGTGCGAAAGATTTTCAGGAACATGCGTTCCGTTTTTATTATCCAGTCCACTCGTGGGGGAAAGTTATGGCAGGCAGCGTTAACAAAGTTATCTTAATCGGCAATCTAGGTCGGGATCCAGAAGTGCGAAACACTCAAAATGGCGCCAAGATCGCCAATTTGTCGATTGCCACCTCAGAGAGCTGGACCGATAAAGGTTCTGGAGAGCGCCGAGAAAAGACCGAATGGCACCGAGTCGTGATTTTTGATGAGCGTCTCTCGGATGTTGCAGAAAAATACCTTCGCAAAGGCTCCAAGGTCTATATTGAAGGGGCATTACAAACCCGAAAATGGACCGATAACAGTGGTCAGGACAAATATACGACCGAAGTTGTCCTGCAGCGATTCCGCGGTAATTTGACGATGTTGGATACCCGTGGTGGCGGTGGCGGCGGTGACTTTGCCGATGGGGGTGGAGGAGCGCCCGAATGGGGCGGCTCTGATTCGGCTCCAGCTGGTGATGGTGGCGCCAGTGGTGGTGGGGGAGCCCCTGCGCCAGGCGGCGATCTTGATGATGAAATACCGTTTTAAATCAATCAATTATTGAAAATACTTAATCTAGTTTCGAGATTGTGAAATTGGTTCGTTTTGAAAACGCGGCGATCTGGCCGCTTGCTTGCGTGGGTTCGGAAAATTAGGGACGGATTTTTCGTCCATGTTGTTGTGTGGTGCAGCTAAAGGTGCTAGATTTAGTAACAATAGGGGGGCACATCTAATCGGCTGGTTTGAGCCTCCCTGCCGTATTTAATTTTACCGAGATAACCTCTTGACCATACCTCCGACGACGCCTCCCGAAAGGGACATTGTTCCCGTCACCATTGAAGACGAAATGAAGCGGTCGTATCTCGATTACGCAATGAGCGTGATCGTTAGCCGGGCGCTTCCTGATGTCCGTGACGGATTGAAACCTGTCCATCGCCGTATTCTCTATTCGATGAAGGAAAACGGCTACGACTATAACAAAGCCTACCGTAAATCGGCGCGGATCGTTGGTGATGTCATGGGTAAATATCACCCACATGGCGATACCGCGATTTACGACGCGATGGTGCGGATGGCACAAAGCTTTTCCCTGCGCCTGCCGTTGATTGACGGACAGGGGAACTTTGGGTCCATGGATGGCGATCGTGCTGCAGCAATGCGGTATACGGAAGCTCGACTGGCACGTTCCGCCCATTCGTTGTTGGAGGATATCGACAAGGATACTGTCGATTTTCAACCCAATTACGACGAATCGGAGCACGAGCCGTCAGTTTTACCGGCGCAAATTCCCAATTTATTGGTCAATGGAGCTGGTGGCATTGCCGTCGGCATGGCGACCAACATTCCTCCCCATAACCTGGGTGAGGTGATTAACGCCTGTTGCGCGTATATCGAAAATCCAAATATCACGATAGATGAGATAATCACCGACCATGTATTTGGGCCCGATTTTCCCACCGGCGGGATTATCCTGGGCCGTTCAGGAATCGTTTCCGCGCACCAAACTGGTCGGGGTTCAGTCGTTATTCGCGGCAAGACGGCAGTTGAGGAAATCCGCAAGGACCGTTATGCCATCATCGTTACCGAAGTTCCCTATCAGGTGAACAAGTCTCGGATGATCGAGATCATGGCTGAGGCGGTACGCGATAAAAAGATCGAAGGCATCAGCGATCTTCGTGACGAATCGGACCGCCACGGCGTTCGCGTGGTGATTGAGATTAAACGGGATGCGGTGCCCGAGGTCGTTTTGGCGCAGTTGTTCCGCTTTACGCCGTTGCAAACCAGTTTCGGGGTCAACATGCTGGCGCTCGATGGCGGCATGCCGAAGTTGATGAATTTAAAGGAAATTATCCGCGCCTTTGTTGAATTCCGCGAAGTCGTCATTCGGCGGCGGACGATCTTTAAACTTGGCAAAGCCCGGGATCGGGCACACGTATTGGCGGGACTCGCGGTTGCCGTCGCTAACATTGACGAGATCATCAAACTCATTCGCGCGGCATCAGACCCGGCGACCGCACGCGCGCAATTGATGGAGCGTGACTGGCCTGCCACAGATATTGAGCCAATGATTGCGCTGTTGGATGAGCCCGATCGCAAGGTCGTAGATGGCCATTACAAGCTTTCAGAAGCCCAGGCACGCGCGATCCTTGAACTCCGCCTGCATCGCTTGACTGGCTTGGAGCGCGATAAAATCGGCGATGATCTAAAAGAACTGTGTGCCGAGATCGCGGAGCATCTGTCCATCCTCGGATCACGCGAGAAGTTATTGGGGATTCTCACCGAAGAATTGCTTGAGATGAAGGAGCAGTTCGACACGCCGCGCCGTACCGAGATCAGCGAGTCCGAGTTTGAGCATGACATCGAAGACCTCATCCAGCGCGAAGACATGGTCGTGACGGTGTCCAGTACCGGCTACATCAAGCGGGTGCCGGTGTCGACCTACCGGGCTCAACGCAGGGGCGGTAAGGGGCGCTCAGGTATGAGCACACGGGACGAGGATTTCGTTGCCCAGGTGTTTGTCGTCAATACGCACACACCGGTGCTTTTCTTCTCGTCTGCTGGGATTGTGTATAAGCTCAAGGTTTATAAGCTGCCGTTAGGCTCTCCGACGGCGCGGGGTAAGGCGATGATCAATCTGCTGCCGTTGAAAGAAGGTGAGACCATCTCAACCTTGATGGCGCTGCCGGAAGATGAAGAAACCTGGGGCGATCTGAATATCTTGTTTGCGACCGCCAAAGGCAAAGTGCGGCGCAATTTGTTGTCTGACTTTGGCAATGTGAAGGCCAATGGCAAAATTGCCATGAAGTTTGAGAATGGCGATGCCGATGACCGCTTGATCAAGGCGCGGACATTCAGCGAAAACGATGACGTTCTGTTGGCGACCCGCGACGGCAAGTGCATTCGCTTCCCGGTAGACGACCTTCGGGTGTTTAACAGCCGGTCTTCCACCGGTGTCCGGGGAATTAAACTCGCAGATGGGGATGAGGTTATCGCGATGTCGGGGCTTACCCACGTCGATGCAGAGGTCGCGGACCGAGAAACCTATCTTTCTGCGGTTGGGGCGAACCGACGGCTTGCGGGCAGCGATTATACCGACCGACCTGAAGATAAGGCAAAAGATGAAGCCTCCGCTGCCAACTTACAGGAAGAAAAATTCCAAGCGATGGCAGAGGCAGAAGAATTCATCCTCACCATGACAGAAGACGGCTTCGGCCGTCGGGTGTCGGCCTACGAATTTAGAATTTCAGGCCGCGGCGGGCAGGGCATCCGCAGCATTGATCTCAGCCGAGGGGAGGGGACGACGAAGATCATCGCGTCCTTCCCTGTTTTGGATAGCGACCAAATCGTTATGGTGACAGATGGTGGTCAATTGATCCGTTGTCCGGTAAAAGACATCAGCTTCATGGGCCGCACGACCCGTGGCGTGACGTTATTTAAGACGGCGGAAGACGAGAATGTCGTTTCAGTCACGCGCTTACGTGACGTTGACGACGATGATGAAGGCGAGAGCGATGATGAAGCCGGCGAGACTTCAGATGAAACTGTTGGCGATGAAGTCGAGGCGGATTCTTAAAGCGAAGCAAACTTTTCAAGCGAAGCTAAGGTTTTATCGGGGCGATAAAAAACTGGGGGATCAATCATGACGGCACCGCGGATTGGCGTCTATCCGGGAACTTTCGATCCCGTGACCAAAGGCCATACCGATATTATCGAACGCGCGTCCAGGGTGGTGGATAAGCTCGTCGTTGCGGTGGCGGTTAATGCGGGTAAAGAGCCCTTGTTCAGCCTAGATGACCGGGTCGCCATGGTTGAGGCTGAGGTCGCGGCGATGGACATTGGAAAAGAACATCCGGTAGAGGTCGTGTCGTTTGATAACCTGCTGACCCAATTGGCGTCTGGTCTGGGGGCATCTGTGATTATCCGCGGACTCCGCGCTGTATCTGACTTCGAATACGAATTTCAAATGGCGGGCATGAACTCGCGTTTAAACAAAGATGTCGAAACGGTGTTTTTGATGGCCGCAGACCGCTACCAATTCATCGCCTCTAAATTCGTCAAGGAAATCGCCGTCATGGGCGGTGATGTGAGCCATTTTGTCTCCGCCAGGGTCTGCGAACACTTGGTAAAACGATACAAATAACCCGAACCAGAAACTTTCTCCTCAATCTACGGTAAAATGGATTGACCGAGGCCCCTCGGGTCCGTATTTTCCCGTCTCTTCCTCCACCAATTCCTAAAAAATTTATTTGGGGCAATTATTGGGGGCAATTCTTAAGGGCGCTTAGCTCAGTTGGTAGAGCACCTGACTTTTAATCAGGTTGTCGCAGGTTCGATCCCTGCAGCGCCTACCATT
>JABJKH010000092.1 GCA_018660465.1 Rhodospirillaceae bacterium | reverse complement strand
GAGACCCAGAAGACGATCTGCACGGGTGTTGAAATGTTCCGTAAATTGCTTGATACGGGCGAAGCGGGCGACAACATCGGCGCCTTGCTACGCGGTACCAAGCGTGAAGAAGTCGAGCGTGGCCAGGTTTTGGCAGCCCCCGGCACGATCACGCCGCACACCAAGTTCAAATGCGAAGCTTATATCCTGACGAAGGAAGAGGGTGGCCGTCACACGCCGTTCTTTGCCAACTACCGTCCGCAGTTTTACTTCCGGACAACGGACGTCACCGGCACGGTTGAACTTCCTGCGGGTACCGAGATGGTGATGCCGGGCGATAACGTTGCGATGACGGTTAATTTGATCGCACCGATTGCCATGGATGATGGTCTGCGCTTCGCAATTCGCGAAGGTGGCCGCACTGTTGGTGCCGGCGTCGTCTCGGCGATTGAAGAATAGAGAATAATTTTAACCGGCCGTCCCATTGTGGGCGGCCTTTTTACTAGGCTGCAGCCATGGAAAATCAAAATATACGCATTCGGCTCAAGGCATTCGATCATCGAGTCTTGGACCAATCGGCAAAAGAAATCGTGAACACAGCCCGGCGCACAGGCGCACAGGTTTGTGGCCCGATCCCGCTGCCGACGCGAATTGAAAAATTTACGGTTTTGCGGTCTCCGCATATCGATAAGAAGTCTCGTGAGCAGTTCGAAATTCGGACTCACAAGCGGGTATTGGACATTGTTGACCCAACGCCACAGACGGTCGATGCACTTATGAAGCTCGACTTGGCGGCTGGCGTCGACGTCGAGATCAAACTCTAGGGTGAAGATTATGCGAACCGGTTTGATAGCACAAAAATTGGGAATGAGCCGCGTCTTTCAAGACAACGGCACACACGTTCCCGTCACCGTTCTAAAAGTCGACAACTGTCAAGTTGTTGATCAGCGGACGGCTGAACGAGACGGCTATACGGCGCTCCAGTTGGGCGTTGGCACGGCTAAGGTTAAGAGAGTTTCAAAAGCACAACGCGGCCATTTCGCTAAGGCGAAGGTGGAGCCCAAGCGTAAAGTGGCTGAATTCCGCGTGACCGATGATGCGATGGTCGATATTGGCGCGGAACTTTCGGCGGAACACTTCATTGCTGGGCAGCATGTTGATGTCGTTGGCACCACAATCGGTAAAGGATTTGCCGGTGGTATGAAGCGGCATGGCTTCGCCGGTTTGCGGGCCTCCCACGGTGTGTCGATCAGTCACCGTTCGTTGGGGTCCACGGGTCAGTGCCAATATCCGGGTAAAGTCTTCAAAGGTAAGAAGATGGCCGGGCAAATGGGCGGCGTTCGTGTAACGGCTCAAAATCTCGAAATCGTTGAGACCGATGGTGATCGCGGCCTTATCTTGGTTAAGGGTGCTGTCCCTGGTCATAAGGGTGGATATCTATTTGTCTCGGACGCGGTTAAAAAGCCTGCTCCTGAAGGCGTTCCATTCCCTGCGGCGTTGCTGGGAACCAGCGAAGAGAAGCCCGCAGAAGAAGCACCTGAGGCAGCACCTGAAGAGGCTCCTGCAGAAGAAGCAGTTGTCGAAACCGATGCTGGCGAAGACAAGGAATAAGCGGCAATGAAAACGCAAGTAATCAGTCTTGAAAATAAGAAGGTCGGTGATATCGATCTGGACGACGCCATTTTTGGCGCACCAGTTCGTAAAGATATTATTGCCCGCATGGTGAACTGGCAGTTGGCTAAGCGTCGCGCCGGTACCCATAAGGTTAAGGGCCGCAGCGAAGTTTCCGCGACCAAAGCTAAGCCTTTTAATCAAAAAGGTTCAGGCCGTGCCCGTCAGGGTACGCGGGTTGCGCCTCAGATGCGAGGCGGTGGGGTTGTGTTTGGTCCAGCCGTTCGGACTCACAACATCAAGCTTCCTAAAAAGGTTCGCCAATTGGCGCTTAAATCAGCGTTATCTGAGAAACAGGCCGATGGAAACTTGGTCGTGATCGATAAGTTGGAGCTTAAAAGCGGCAAGACCAAAGATCTGAGTCAAAAATTCGAAACGTTGGGCTGGGGTTCAGCTCTGGTGATTGATGGTGCTGATATTGATGTTGGGTTCGCGCGTGCTGCTAATAACATCATCGGTCTTGATTTCCTGCCGTCGATGGGTGCGAACGTCTATGACATCCTGCGGCGCGATAAATTGGTGTTGACCAAAGACGCTGTTGAAAAGTTGGTGGAGCGGTTGAAATGAAAAAGCATTCAGGCACGGCCACGCCGACCAAAGAACGGATTTACGAACTGATCCGGTCGCCGATCATTACGGAGAAGGCGACATTACTGAGTGAGTATAACCAAGTCACTTTTAAGGTCCCTGTAGATTCCAGTAAGCCAGAGATCAAGGCTGCTGTTGAAGACTTGTTTAAGGTCAAAGTTACTGCAGTGAACACCTTGCGGCAAAAAGGCAAAGTTAAACGCTTCCGGGGTCACCTTGGAACGCGGGTTGAAACGAAGAAGGCGGTTGTCACTCTTGCCGAGGGCAATTCCATCGATATTACGACGGGCGTCTGAGGGAATAAGTTATGGCACTAAAACAACATAAACCTGTCACACCCGGTCGGCGTGGTCTCGTTACCATTGACCGCGAAGGGCTGTGGAAGGGTAAACCAGAAAAAACTCTGACCGAAGGTCTGCGTAAAAACGGCGGTCGTAACAACACCGGTCGTATTACAGCACGGCGTCGGGGTGGTGGACACAAACGTCGTTATCGGGTTGTCGACTTTAAGCGTCTGAAATCCGGCGTTTCCGCGACCGTAGAACGGTTGGAGTATGATCCAAACCGGACGGCCTACATCGCGCTGATCAAATACGAAGACGGTGAAGTTGCTTATATCCTGGCGCCACAACGTTTGGCTGCCGGCGATCAAGTGATTTCCGGTGAGCGGGTTGATATTAAGCCGGGCAATGCGTTGCCGATGCAGAATATCCCCGTCGGTACGATCATCCACAATGTGGAAATGAAAGTCGGCAAGGGTGGTCAGATTGCCAGGTCAGCTGGCACCTACGCACAACTGATTGGTAAAGATCAGGGGTATGCTCAGTTGCGGTTGAATTCAGGCGAACTGCGTATGGTTCGTGGCGAATGCATGGCGACAATCGGGGCCGTTTCTAACCCTGATAATCAGAACATTAAATTGGGTAAGGCGGGCCGTAAGCGGTGGTTGGGCAAACGTCCAGCTGTTCGTGGTGTTGCGATGAACCCGGTTGATCACCCACACGGCGGCGGCGAAGGCCGGACATCCGGTGGTCGTCATCCGGTGACACCTTGGGGTAAACCCACCAAGGGCAAGCGGACTCGTAAGAACAAACAGACGGACCGGCTGATTATGCGCCGCCGTTACGCGAAGAAGTAAAGGAGAGCGACTGTGGCTCGATCCGTATGGAAAGGTCCCTTTGTGGACGGTTATTTGCTTAAAAAAGCAGAGGCTGCCCGTGGAAGTGGACGCAATGCAATTATTAAGACCTGGTCTCGGCGGTCGACTGTGTTACCGCAATTCGTTGGTCTGACGTTTGGTGTGTACAACGGCCGGAAATTTATTCCCGTGCTGGTGACCGAAGAAATGATCGGCCATAAGCTGGGCGAATTCTCGCCGACGCGCACCTATATCGGCCACACGGCCGACAAGAAGGTGAAGAGGATCTAGTCATGGGTAAACGTTCTACGCCTCGGGCTTTAGCTGACAATGAAGCAATGGCTTTTGCCAAGCACATTCGGGTCAGCCCTCAGAAGCTTAATTTGGTTGCACAGATCATTCGTGGAAAAAACTGCGAAACTGCGCTGGCTGAACTTGAATTTTCACGTCGTCGGATTTCCAACGATGTTAAGAAGCTGTTGGAATCTGCAATCGCGAACGCGGAAAACAACCATCAGCTTGATGTTGATCGGCTTTATGTGGCGGAAGCGTCCGTTGGTAAAGCCATGGTGATGAAGCGCTGGCGGCCACGTGCCAGAGGCCGGGCAGGAAGAATTTTCAAGCCCTTCAGCAACATGCGCTTGATTGTGCGCGAACGCGAGGAGAACGCTTAGTATGGGTCAAAAAGTCAATCCGAT